>JAOAJF010000009.1 GCA_026414325.1 Microcaldota archaeon | reverse complement strand
AGATGTGTATAAGAGACAGCTTAGTACCCTAACTGCTAGTCAAGAAGAAGATATAAAAGCACTTATGCAGCTTTCACAGGAAGCACAGTATTTATTAGGAGATAGCACTCAAAGACCTATACTTTCTACCTTGCAGCGAAGAAAATTGCCTCCAAAAAGAAGAGGCTTTGTTCAAGAAGCAAAAATAGGAGGGCACAAAGTTTATTTAAAAACTGGAGAATATCCAGATGGAACTTTAGGAGAAATATTTATAGACATGTACAAAGAAGGTGCTGGCTATAGAGCATTGTTAAATTGCTTTGCAATTGCAGTATCAAAAGGCTTGCAATATGGAGTACCATTAGAAGAATTTGTAGATACATTTGTATTTACTAAATTTGAACCTTATGGGATAGTAACTGGCCATGAGGCAATAAAAAGTGCTACCTCTGTAATTGATTATGTATTTAGAGTGTTGGGCTATGAGTATTTACATCGAACAGATTTTGTACATGTGAAACCTTCTCCACTAGAAAAAGAAACACAGATAAAACTTATTGAAGGAAGTGCTGGACAGGAAAACAAAAAAAGAGAAAAATCTATTGAAAAAACAGAAACAAATACAGAAAAAGAAGAAAAGATAAAAGAAGCAAAGGCTCTGGGCTATAGCGGTGAGCAATGTCCTTCATGTGGATCTATGAAAATGAAAAGAAATGGCACCTGCCTTGTCTGTTTAGATTGTGGGGAAACTACTGGTTGTAGTTAAAATTAATAAAAAGATTGGCTAAAGGAATTTAATTTTTTTAAAATTTTTGGCAATTCAGCCGGATGGTCTAAAGCAAAATCTGGCTTTGTACCATCATCACCATAGTAAAAACCCCATTTTGCTAAAAAAGTGGTAAGACCAAGCTCTTTTGCACCTTTTATATCTCTATGAGGATTGTCCCCTACCATTGCTGCTTGTTCTGGCCGTACATCAAGCTGTGCAATAATATGTAAAAAAGGGGCTTTAGAAGGCTTGAAAGATTTTGAATGGTCAAAAGTAGTAATGGCATCGAAATAGTTTTTTAGATTGCATTTTTCTAATCTATCTAGTGCTTGAACGTAGGATGCATCAGTTAGAACTCCAAGCTTAAAATTCATTTTCTTTAATTCATTTAACATTTCAACCACAGCAGGATAAGGCTGAAGAAAACTTTGTTTTGTGCTTTTGTAGGCCTTAATTGCTAAATTCAAAATTCTGTTGTGTTCTTCTTTTGATAAAGATAAACTAAGCAAATAATCAGAAATAGCATATTGATAATCAATTCCTTTTACATAATAAATTTGAAAAATTCCATCAAAAATTTCTTCTAAATTTTTAGACGAAGAAAGATGAATTTGTATTTGTTTTGCAGCCGACAAAATAGCCTTCTGTTTAAATTCCCAAAAATTTATTAAAGTATTGTCTAAATCAAAAATTATAGCTTTTATCATTAAATTTATTTGGAAACAAAAAAATAAAAAATTAGATAGCTAAAAAAATTTAGATGGAAACTAAGAAAATAAAAAAATATTTAGATACTAGCCATATTTTAATAGAAGTAGTTGATAGTCGCTTAATAGAACAGACAAGACTAAAAGAACTAGAGAAAAAATATAAAGACAAGCTTTTGATAGTTGCAACAAAAGCAGATCTTTGCGATAAAATTGAGGAGCTAAAAAGTTTGTATAGTCAAATCTACTTTGTGAATAATAAAACAAAAGATGGAATAGAAGAGCTAAAGAAAAAGATAATTGAGCTTGCAGAAAAGAAAATGAAAAAAAACAAAAGTGTAGATATTTTTATATTTGGAATTCCAAATGTTGGAAAATCTTCTTTGATAAATTCGCTGGTAGGAAGAAAAGTAGCTCAAACAGGTTTCAGAGCAGGAATAACAAAGGCTATAACATGGATAAAGCTTTCAGAGAAGATAAGGATAATTGATAGCCCAGGGACTATAGAAAAAAATCAAGAAGAAGAAATTTTAGCTCTAGGTGCAGCAATAGATGCACAAAAAATAAAAAATCCACATAAGATTGCTTTAAAAATAATAAAAAAATTTTTTGAAACTGGAAAAGAGGAAAATTTATTTAAAAATTTTAAAATTGAAAAAACCACTGATTTTGAAAAAATAATTGAACAAATTGCAAAAAAAAGAGGACTTTATTTGAAAGGAGGAGAACTAAATATTGAAGAGGCCTGTAAAATACTTATCAGAGAATGGCAAAAAGGTAAAATAAAATTATAAGATTTAGGTCTGTTAAATAAGTAGGTGCAGCTGATGGAGAAATTTAGTGATGAAGAGAAAAAAATATTACAAAAATATTGTACAAATTTGGATCAAAATGTTTATGGACTAATAAATTTGCCTGAGGTTGTTGCTGGTGCTCTTTTTTCAAGATATTCGCGCTCTGATAAATCAGCCAGAGAGATTCTTCTAAAAGAATTTATTCAAAATCCTCAAATGCGTTTTGATGAAATAGCTCAACAAAATCAGGATAGCTCAGCTCAAATTATTGCAACACAAAAAGCAGAAGAGTTTTACGATAGAGTTTTGGTAGGATATGGAGATGACTCTGTAGCAGAATTGGGAGGGGCTCGCTTAGCTATCGAAGAGATTTCTAATATTGCAACAAAATTTATTCAAGATAGTAGAATTGGTCTCTCACCTTTAGAAAAATCAACTCGGTATGTATATTTTGATAAAAAAAATATGGTAGGAGAGTATAATTATTACAAAGGAAAAGAAATTATTGAAAGCAAAGTTGGAAAAATATATAAACAAAATTGTGATATGCTATTTGAAACTTATTCGACTTTGATAAAAGAAGTTTTTCAAAAGTTAACTGAAAAATATCCTCCTAGCCCCGAGATAACTAAAAGAGCTTATGAAAGCACAATTAAAGCAAAAACTTGTGATATTTTAAGAGGTCTGCTGCCTGCTTCAACATTAACCAATATGGGCATATATGGTAATGGAAGGGCTTGGGAATATCTTTTAACAAAAATGTATGCTTGTCCTCTTGTGGAAATAAATAAATTGGCTGAGCAGATGTATAACGAGCTAATAAAAATTATACCCTCTTTTGTTAAAAGAGTAAAAAGCCACTATGGCCAACAACAGATAGAATACATAAGACAAAAGAACGAAAATATTTTGGCTTATTTGCAAAAAAACTATAAAATAGAAAATTCTTCTAGCGAGGAAGTAGAATTAATTTATTATGATAAAGAAGCTGAAGACAAAATACTTTGGGCTATTTTATTTGAATTTGGTTTTGGGCAAAAGGAAGCATTAGAAAAAGTAAAGCAAATGACTTATGAGCAAAAGGCTCAATTGCTAAAAGAATATGCTGGAGAAAGAAAAAATAGAAGACACAGACCATATAGAGCATTCGAATTTTCTTATTATACATTTGCACTTTGTGCAAACTTTGGCCAATATAGAGATATTCATCGACATAGAATATTAACACAAGTAAGACAAGCTCTTAGTTGTAACTATGGCTATGATATTTCTAAAGAATTGATAGAATTTGGGTTTAAAAAAGAGTTTGAACAAGCAATGAAAGAAGCAAAAGAAAATTATGAAATTATCAAACAAGAATTAGGCGAGCAATTAGCTCAATATTCAGTACCAATGGCCTATAAAATAAAATGGTATATAAATCTTAATTTAAGAGAGGCCTTTCATTTAATTGAGCTTCGCTCTTCCATACAAGGCCATCCAGATTATAGAAGAGTAGTACTAAAAATGTATGAAAAAATAAAATCAGTTCATCCTTTATTAGCAGAATTGATCAATCATATAAATTTTCAAGAAGTAGAACTTGAAAGGCTTGAATCTGAGAAAAAAATTGATAAAAAATTGGAAAATCTAAAAAAGTTTTAGGCATAAAACTTTTAAATATTTGTTTAATAAAATAAATCATATTAAAAAAGTAAAAAACAAAAGTATAAAAAGTTTATTTTATTTATAGTTAAATTTCAACAAAGATTAAAGATAATTAAAATTTGTTTGGAGGGATTAAAATGAATGAAAAACAAGGCCTAGAGGGACAGAGCGTTTATATCTTGGCCTCTAGTTTGATTATTGGCTTTTTGATTTTAGGGCTATTTGGCTATTTTGGCTTTGATGGTATAACCCAAGCTCTAAAAGAATCAAATGCTATTCAAAAAGAGAATCTGGAACTTCAAAAAGAAATATTTGACCTTCAGAAAAAATATGCTGGATTGTTAGACCAACAAACTCAAGCTAACGAGGGAAAAACTGGACAAAACCTTGAACAAAAAGAGCAAGTAAAACAACAAATAGAAAAAATAGACCTAAAGTTACAAAAGAGACCAATAAAGGGAGATCCAAACGCTCCAATCACTTTGGTTTCATATGAAGAATTTCAATGCCCATTTTGTATTAGAAATTATGCTGTTTTAAAAAATCTTGAGAAAAAATACGGAGTGAAACTAAATTTTGTTCATATGAACTTTATAGTACATGAAAGTGCTAAACTCTCTGCTGTTGCAGTGGAGTGTGCTGGAGAACAAGGCAAATACTATGAAATGTTTGATAAAATATTTGAAGGTGGATATAACAACACATTTGAAGAACCACTAAAAAACATTGCAAAGGAACTTGGCCTAGATACAAAAAAGTTTGAAACCTGTCTGAAGGGAACAACAAAAGATGCTACCCTACAAGAACAGCAAAATGCTGGTAGAGAGCTGGGAGTTGCAGGTACACCTAGCTTTGTGATCTTTCAAAATAAAAAGAATGAAAAATCAAAAGAAAACCTTCAAAAAATTGCTCAACAAATAATTTCTTCCTATGGCACTGAGGCTAAAGTTATTGAAGTTGAAAACAAAGGCTATGGAATATTTTTTGTTGGTGCACTCCCACAAGAAGCTTTTGAACAAGTGATAAACGGCTTTGAGATATCTTAAAAAATTAAATTCTTTTTTTTATTTTTTATTTTTTATTTTTTTAGTTGAAGAGTTAATAGCTTTAGTTATACTCAAAAACAGAATAATTTAAAAATCTAAGTATTAAACTATTACTACTTAGTAGTGAGAAAATGCAGCTTATAATTTCAGAAAAACCAAAAGTTGCTCAAAAAATTGCACAAAGTCTTACGACTTTAGAGATAAATAAAAAGAAAGGTTATGGCCAGGCATACTATTTTGAAATTGAAAGAAAAGGTAAAAAGATTTTGGTTGTTCCTGCAGTGGGACATCTCTATACTCTTGATGAAAAGGAAAAAAGCACTATCTATCCTACTTTTGATATTGAATGGAAGGAGATATATTTAGTAACAAAAGAAGGAAAATATACAAAAGATTATATAAAGACAATAGAAGAATTAGCAAAAAAAGCTAGCGAAGTGATAATAGCTTGTGACTATGATATAGAAGGCTCTCTTATTGGATATAATGTTTTGAGATTTGCTATTAGAAAAAAGGATGGAAAAAGAATGAAATTTTCTTCTTTAACAAAAGAAGAATTAATTCAAGCCTATGAAAATAGAATGGAATTAGATATAGAAAACGCTCTTGCTGGAGAAACTCGACATATTTTAGATTGGTTTTATGGCATAAATCTTTCAAGAGCTTTGATGTCTGCCATTAAAAGTTCTGGGAGATTTCAGATTATGAGTATAGGTAGGGTTCAAGGCCCTACTTTAAATATTTTAGGCCAGAAGGAAATAGAGATAAAAAATTTCAAACCTACACCCTATTGGGAAGTTAGCTGTATTGTAAAAAAAGTAAGATTTTTACATATAAATAAAAGATTTGAAAAAAAAGAAGAGGCTCTAAAGGTCTTAGAAGATTCAAAAAATCCACCACATATAATAGAAAAAATAGAAAAAAGAGAATTCAAAGAAAATCCGCCAACACCATTTGACCTAACCAGCCTTCAGCTAGAAGCATATAGAGCTTTTAGATTTAGCCCTCAGCAGACTCAGCAAATTGCTCAAAACTTATATGAAAATTCCCTTATATCTTATCCAAGAACCTCCTCTCAAAAATTACCTTCTAAATTAGGCTTAAATAAAATAATAGAAAAAATAGGAGAACAAGTCCAATATAGTAAATACTGCCAAAAGATAATAGAAAATAGATGGTTTAAGCCCCATGAGGGAAAAAAGGAAGATCCGGCCCATCCAGCAATCTATCCAACTGGACTTAAGGCTGAAGGAATTTCAAAAAATGAACAAAAATTATATGATTTAATTGTTAGAAGATTCTTAGCTTGTTTTATGCCGGCTGCAGTTAAAGAAAATACTAAAGTTATACTTTCTTGTTCCTCTCAAAAATATTTTGCTGAAGGGACTAAAATAGTTCTTGAAGGCTGGCAAGAGGTGTATGGCCAGTATTTGGAAAAAGAAGAGAACAATATGAATCTTTTTGTAGAAAATGAAAAAGTAAAAATAGAAAAATTTAGTTTAGAAGAGAAAATGACAAAGCCACCAAGACGCTATTCTGTTGCTTCCATAGTAGCTGAGTTAGAAAAACGCTCTTTAGGAACAAAAGCTACAAGAGCAACAATAGTAGAAACTCTGTTTAAGAGAGGATATGTAAAAGGAAAAAATTCTATTGTTGTAACTTCCTTTGGGCTTTCAGTTTTAGAAATTCTAAAAAAATATGCTCCAGAGATTTTAGATGAAGAATTAACTAGGAGCATAGAACAAAAAATGGAACAAATTCAAGAAAAGAAAATTGAGCCTCAGCAAGTTATTGAGGAAGGTAAAAATATTTTGATAAAAATTTTAGAAAAATTTAAAAAGAAAGAAAGGGAAGTAGGCACACAGCTAACAGTTGGCCTAGATAACGCTATTAAGGAAAATTCTATTTTAGGAAAATGCAAAAGTTGTGGTGGAGAGCTAAAAATACTAAAATTTGGTAAAAAACAATTTGTTGGTTGCTCAAATTATCCAAATTGTAAACAAACCTATCCCCTACCTGCTGGAGCAGAAATTGAAAATCTAAATAAAACTTGTCCAGAATGTAATACACCTATGATAAGAGTAAGAAGGAGAGGAAAAAAGACTTTTGAAATGTGTTTAGAGCCAACATGTAAAACAAAAAAGGATTGGACAAACAACAATACTAATCATTAAATGCGATGGATTTAAAATTTATTTGTTTAATATATAAATTGTGAAAATAAAAACTGCACTTATTTCTGTTTATGATAAAACAGGAATTATAGAGCTAGCTCAAATGCTACATCACTACAAAGTAGAGATAATTGCTACTTCTGGAACTGCTCAGATGCTTAAAAAGGTCGATATACCTACAATTGAAATATCAAAGTATACAAAATATCCAGAGATATTTGGCGGAAGAGTAAAAACAATTCACCCAAAAATTTTTGGAGGAATATTGTTAAGAAGAGATAATTCAGAAGACCTAAAAACTGCAAAAAAATTAAAAATAAAACCGATAGATTTAGTTATAGTAAATTTATATCCATTTGAAAAAGTAATTTCTCAAAAAGATATAACCGAGGAAAAAATTATTGAAAATATTGATATAGGAGGAGTAACGCTTATTAGGGCAGCAGCAAAAAACTACAAATACGTTACAGTATTGGTTGATCCAGAAGACTATAAAGGATTTATGGAAGACTTTGAACAAAACAAAGGAAAAATTAGCGAGAGCAAACGATACAAATTAATGATCAAAGCATTTGAAAGGACATCACATTATGATTGGGCTATTTCCAGGTATTTTGGTGGTGAAGGAAAAGAAAAATTTCCATATAGAATGAAAATGATTTTTGAAAGAGCTTATCCACTAAGATATGGAGAAAATCCACACCAACAAGCAGCAGCATATAGAATAGTTGGGCAACGCTCTTTGTTTGATGCAAGAATTTATTCTGGAAAAACAATGTCTTATAATAATTTTTTGGATGCTGATTCTGCTCTTCATTTAATAAAAGAGTTTTATGATAAAAATGCAGTTGCTATTATAAAACACAATAATCCTTGTGGTGTAGCTACAGGAAAAAATCTTCAGGAAGCCTATAGCAGGGCTTTAGCTTCAGATCCTCTTTCTGCCTATGGTGGAGTAATTGCATTTTCCAAAAGATTAGACTTGCAAACAGCTAAGATTATTGGAAATCAATATTTAGAAGTAATATTAGCCCCCGGCTATGAACCAGAAGCTTTAGAGGTATTAAAAGAAAAACCATCTCGAAGAATTTTGGACATTACGGACTTTTTTAGTCCTCCAAAGTTAGGAGATGTAACATTTAGACATATTACTGGAGGTATGCTCTATCAGCATGAGGATAGTATTATATATGATTTAAGAACTTGCCAGATAGTAACAAAAAATAAACCCACAGACGAGGAATGGAGGGATATGTACTTTGCAATGATAGTTGCAAAACACACAAAATCAAATGCAATAGTAATAGCAAAGAATGAGCAGACTTTAGGAATTGGTGCTGGCCAGATGTCAAGAATTGATTCAACTAAAATTGCTATCTCTAAGGCTAAAGAAAATAAGTTTGAGCTAAAAAATTCTGTTGCTGCTTCCGATGCATTTTTACCATTTCCAGATAGTGTAGAAGAACTTGGAAAAGAAGGAGTTAGATGCTTAATTCAACCTGGAGGCTCGAAGAGAGATGAGGAAATAATTGAAGTTGCTAATTCCTATAATATGGTGATGGTATTTAGTGGAATAAGACACTTTAAACATTAGTGAAAATATGAAAAAATATGATGAAAAAAAATATATTGCTCTTTTTATTGGAAGATTTCAGCCTTTTCATTTAGGCCATTATAAAGCTCTAAAAGAAATTTTGCAAAAATACAAAAAAGTAGTGATAGCCATAGGCTCAGCAAACATAACAAAAAGAGATAAAAAAAATTTATTTTTAGTAAATGAAAGAATAGAAATGATTAAAAAATGTATAAGAAAACGATTAAAAAAATATGAAAAAAATATTTTCTTTTCTAAAATTGCAGACAAAAAAAGCGATTTGGACTGGATTGAAAGCCTAAAAAAAAGATTTTCTCCAAAAAAATATATAATTTGTAGTAGAAATCCGCTTGTTTTGAAATTAGCAAAAATAAAAAATTATAAAATATTTAAACCTCGGTTTTATAATAGAAAGATATTACAAGGAAAAAAAATAAGAAAACTTATTTTTGAAAGAAAAATTTATAGATTAAAAAAGTTTGTTTTAAAAGAAATTTACGACTATATTAAAAGAAAAATAAATGTTATTAAGTTTGATTAACTATTTTTGCCCAATCCCCTATTGCTAATTTTAATACTGCTAAAAAACCATTTAGTTTTTTTTCATCTATTTTTTTTATAATTAATTGTGGCTTGGAATCATTAGTTTTAATAATTTCGATTTGAGCATCAAATTCTTGAGCTAAAATCTCACATTTTTTTTCTGGTTCTCTAACCACATCTAAAAGTTTGATTGTATAGATTAGATCTTTTCCTGCAAGGGGATGATTAAAATCCAGAACAACTCTTCCAGAGCTTACGGATTTTACTATTGCCATTATTCCATCTAAAAATACTACCATTCCCTCGCTTGGCTGCACATTTGCTTTTTTAAATTCTTTTATTGAAATTACTCGAATTAGATTTTGGTCTCTAGGCCCAAAACCTTTCTCATAGCTTACTTTAATTTCTTTTTCTTCCCCTATATTCATCTTTTCTATTTCTTCTTCTAGCCCTTGAAGCATCATACCATTTTTTGCAATTACCACTTTTGGTTTATATGTTGTATCTTTGGACCAAATTCCTGCTTCTTTTGCAATTTCTTCGATAGTTGTCTCAAAAATAGTACCATCTAGTGCTGTTCTACCAGTTAGATCTAAAATAAGTATATCTCCTGCTTGAACTTCTACCATAAGACCACAGACAATAAATTTAGCTTACAATATAATTTAATAAATATTATGAACAAATATTAATTTAAAAATAATTGCTAAGCCATTTACTGGACTGAAAATATGGACATAGTAGAAAAATTAAAAAGTAAAATAAATTTTTCCAAAGAAAAATTAAAACAATATTTTACAATCTTTATAATTTTAATTTTTATTTTATCTACTTTGAGCCTAATAGCTGGGCTCAATACTCAAAATAAAGAGGAGTATATAACAGCAATTGCTGAAGCAAAAGCTAAGATTGCTTCCTATGAGTTAGAACTTGTAGTGTATGAAGCAAATGAACAGACCAAAAGTTTAATTGAAGAATTTAGAAAACAAGGAAAAATAATGCAAACAATAAATTTTGAAAATGAAATTATAATTAGCTTAAAAAACGAGGAGGATGTTTTTTTAGTAAGTAATAAGTTAATTCAGACTGGAGCAAAAATAGGAGTGGATGCTAATATAGAGTTAAAAGATATTGAGCTTAGGCTTGCTAATGGAGAAAAAATAAAAATTGAAAACAAAAAAATTAGAAAAAAAATTAATCCTATTTTTGAAGTTGGGGAAGAATTTGAGGTTCAATTTTATACAGTATATTTAAATACTTCTCTTTCCTCTCAAAGAGACCTACAAGTGGAAAACATTGTTATAAAAGAGACGAAAACAGAAGAAAAAGTTTTAGAAGTAAAACCAAAAAAAGTAGTAAGATTATCGCAAAAAATTAAAACCTATTTTAGCTGGTCAGAACGAAAAAACTTGGAAGAATTTCTTGCAACTAAGAGCTATGAATTAAATTATACAAAAAAAATATTTGATTATGTTTATATAAAAAGTCCTGTAAATCAGTCCATATTATATGATCTTGCTATAAAAAAACCACCCTATATTATAGCAATAAGGGAGAGTGGTATTGAAGTGCAAAAAGATTTTATAGCTCAAGAAGAACTAGAAAAATTTTTTAAGGAAAATAATCTAACTGTTTCTTTTCCTGAGTCATACCTTGAATTTGAAAATGTTGAGCAAAAGGAAATTGAGCAGATTATTCAAGAATATTACCAAAAATATAAATATAGACCGAAATTGATTGTTGAAAATATTTTGCAGATTGAGCCTTTAGAGATAGTTGATGAAAAAAATAATAAATATGAGTTAAGAGGTGAGAAATATATAATGATAAATACTGATATAGAACCAGAGCAAATTGATAGTATAAAAATTAGGGCAAAAATAAATATAGCTAGTAACAAAATTGTAGAATATGAAAAAGAAGAAATAAAGAAAAAAATAGAATGATAAAAAGAAAAAAGGCTTTTAATTTTAATTTTCTAAATAAATAGAGGTGAAATAATGGCTGAAAAAAGACCTTTTGATATTTTGAATGCTGCTTTAAATAATTCAGTGATTGTTGGAATGAAAGGTGGATATGAAATAAGAGGAACAATGGTAGCCTTTGATGTGCATATGAATATAGTTTTAGAAAAAGCAGAGCAATTAGTAGATGGCCAAGTAAAAAAAGGGCTTGGAACTGTACTTTTAAGAGGAGACTCTGTAATATATATTTCTCCTGCTTTTAGTCCATAAATATTTGAGGGCACGTAGCGCAACGGTAGCGCGCCTGTATGGCATGCAGGAGGCTGGGGGTTCAAATCCCCCCGTGTCCAAATTAAAAATTGTGAAAATATGGCATTCAAATTTATTTTTCTTGGAATTTTGATCATAATACTTTTTGCTGGTTGCTTAAAGAAAAATATTGAAGATCAAGAAAAAATGGAGCTGACATATGAGGATTTTAAAACAAATGCGACCATATATTTTTTAGAGTGTAACAAAAAAATTTTTGCTAAAGTGGCTGATGAAAGTTGGGAGCAGCAAATTGGATTTCAAAGAGCAAAAAAAATTGAAGAAAATCAGGGTATTTTGTTTGTTTTTGATAAACAAGAAAAAAGAAGTTTTTGGATGAAAGATGTAGAATTTGATTTAGATATAATATTTTTGGATGAAAACAAAAAAGTTGTAGACTTTTTTACGATGGAAAGATGCTTAAATGAGGAGTGTAAAATTTATACCTCAGCCAAAGCTGCTAAGTATGCTCTAGAGGTAAAAAAAGGTGTTTTGAAAGGCTGTGTGTACATAGGTCAAAAAATAAAAATCGAATTATTCGAAGAATATACTGGCTAGAAGTGGAAAAACTATTGAAGCTTCTGCATAAACATTAGCAACAGTAGCATGCTTTTTTATTTTACCCCAGCTTTTGGCTTCTTTAGCAGGAGCACCAGAAACACTTCCATCATATTCTGTAGAAGTAGAGATATAGACTGCATAATCAAATCCCTCTCTTAAAATATTTGCACCGATTGCATGGTGTTTTGCTACCCCTCCCCCTAAAATTATACCAGCAGTTTTAGCTGAATTTAAAACTATTGAGCCTAGTGGTTTTAGATCTCCACTTACATCAATAGCAAACTCTGGATGTTTTTGCTTAAAAAAGTAAAGCTGTAAACCAAATGCTCCGTCAGTAGGAGCAGGGCAAAAAATAGGAATGTTGTTTTTTGCACACCAATAAACAAAAGAAGAAGAATCTGAAATGTATAAACCTAAATCATGAATCAATTCATAAGGAGCAAGCGCTCTCTTTAATTGCTGTTGTTTTTTTAGCTCTTGTACAAAAAAGGTTTGAAGAACTTTTTCTAGTTTAGAATATGCTGAAGAAGGAATTAAGATGTTTCCTACCCTGTTTTCACCTTTTGAAAAAAGGGTTACATCGTCAACAAAAAATTCACAATGTTTAAATTTTGAAAATGTTTTTAGTATATCTTCTTCTATTGAGCCTATAGAAGTAATAATAACATCTATTTTTTTTTCTTTTGCCAAATAACAAAAAATATCTCTTAGCCCTGAGCTCACCATATTAGAAGTAAAGGTTAAAAAAATCGTTGCTTTTTGTTCTCTCATTTTTCTTATTACAGTGGCTGCCTTGTACAATTCAGTTGCTTGTAAACCCATATCTTTTAAGTTTTCAAGATAATCTTTGATTGTTAAAGAAGGGGAAGGAAAAAAGCCTTTTATAGACATAAAAATCACTAAAATTTAGAGTTTGGCTGGTCCTGCTGGTGGATTTTCTTTAGGTACTGGTTTAAAAAAAGACACTACTAAATCTTTTTCTGGTTCTACTGCAAGAGCTTGCAGCTCTTTTTTTAATTGAAGATACTGTGCCTGTAAAGAATCAAAAAGAACTAATTCTTCTTCAGATAATTTTTCTGCTTGGCTTTTTGTTAGAAGAATTTGTAATTTTCCAGAAACCTCTTTAAATTTGTTAGCTAACTCGTCCCATTTTTGTTCATTTTCCTTTAAAATCCATAGCTGTGTCTTTGATTCTGGAAAAACTTTTTGCACTTGCTCTTTTATTAGCTCTTCTGCTTTTTCACCTTCTGGCTTTATAGAAAGATTGTTTGCAGAGATTACAGCTGGAAAACGCAATCTCCTTAAATTCTTGACAAGCTCTTCTTTATATGAATCAGATAAAGAACTTACATCTATTACATCGAAAACATTTGCTTCTAATAATAAGGCTAGTTTTTCAGCTTCTTTTCTTGGCAGCATATTAGCAAGTAAAACAATTTTTGCGATGCATTCTTTGTTAGTGAAATTTTCTTTTAAAAATTTTGCTCTTTTTTTCAAAAGTTCATAAATTGGACCGGTCTTTTTTTCTAAAGCCTCTGAAAGAGCAGTTTTAGAATATTGAGAAATTTCTGTACTTAAAGTGTCTATTTCTGCTTTATTTGGAACTATAAAAATCAGGTCTAATTTTTTTATTTTTTCTTCTAATGGCTTTAGAGATTGTTCTATCTCGTCTAACTCCTTTGTTAATGCAACAATAGCTTCAGAATTCTGGCTTAAGCCTTTTGAAAGTAGAAAATCTCTTTTAAATAAAATTTCTTTTTTTTGTTTATATAGGATAGTATAATGAACTAATTCTGCACTTGATAAAAAAATTGTCTCTTCCACAATTATATAAGAAACAGAAAATATAAAAATAGTTAATATAAAAAAAGCAAGAAAAAAATAAGAAAAAAATTTCAGAAGGGAAGAAAAAAATAGGGCCCAAAGAGGGCCATTAAAAATGGTGTGGGAGGTGAGAGAAATCTTCCCTTCTGAAATAAGCATTGGTCGCCTTGCTCAATCAAATGAATAGTACACCCTCCTGCCAGCCTGATGCTTTTTTAAGATATTTAGGCTAGCAAGTCTAGCTAATCTTGCAGAGGCAGCATTTTGTCTTCTATAGCCTAAAATGTTTTTTATATCTTCAGCACAAACTGCCCCTCTTTCTCTAATAGTTTTAATTATTTGTTCATCAACAGGAGAAAGAAAAATATTGGACTGAACTATAAAGGAGGTGGGGGCGTTTGAGCTACTAACCCAAACGCCGCTATAGCCTCTGGTGCCTTGCCTTGGATCAGAAACTAAGTTAGAATTTGAAGAAAGTAATGAAAGCTTTTTATCTAAATTATCTAATCTTTCCTCGATTGAATTTATTTTTTTCTCTAGATTTTTTATATATTCTTCAGCTGTACTTAATTGCTGAATTTTTTCTTTTTTCATTTTTCCTCCCTATATCCTCAGGATTATATCATGATTTTGTCATGATAGTATCATATATAATAATACAAACATTTAAAAACCTAACTATAAAAATTAAAAAATGTGGATTAAAATGGAACAAAACCAGAGAGAGAAAAAGCCTAAGATATATATTGATAGCAACGAGCCAAAAATATACCAACAAATTTTAAAAGAGCTTGGTGCAGAAGTAGAACAAAAAAAATTAGATGTTGGAGATTTTGTTTTATCAGAAAACGTGGTTGTAGAACGAAAAACAAAGGCTGATTTTATAAGCTCAATTATAGATCAAAGGGTTTTTGAACAAGCAAAAAAAATGGAGAATTATCCTATAAAGTTGATAGTAGTTGAAGAAGATGGAACTTTTGAGAGAATAAACAAAAATGCACTCTATGGTGCATATGGCTGTTTAGTGGTTGACTTTAAAATTAGCCTATTTTTTAGTAAAAGTCCAACTCAAACTTGTCAAATACTTTATTCGATTGCTAAATACGAACAGGTTTCAAAAAAATTTCAATTTAGACAAAATCCTATAAAAAAAGGGCGAGATCTTGCTCAAAACCAGTTGGCATTAGTAGAAAGCCTTCCAGCAATAGGCTCAAAAATAGCAAAAGAGCTACTAAAAACTTTTAAAACACCCATAGATATATTTTTTGCAACAGAAAAAGAGCTTGAAAAAGTAAAATTGGTTGGAAAAGAGAGGGCCAAACAGCTAAGAAATGTACTTGATAGTGTTTACAAATGAAATAAAATGTTAAAATATAAAAAAGTTTAAAAATTTTTTTGTATTAAAAAAACCACTTACTATTTTTTAAAAGGGGGGAAAATGAAGGAAAAAAAAACTAAACAAAAAACAACAAAAACAAAAACTAAGGCTGTGGTAGAAAAAAAAGAAAAAAAGTCTAAAAAAACTTCTAAAGAAGAGGAAAAAAAATTAATAGAAAGTATTGAGATTAATAGAAAAATTCCTCGAACTATCCAAGAGTCTTTAAACCAGATAAAAGAAGAGATGAAAGAGCACCATACTCAGCCAACAGAAATAGAAGTTAGAAAAACTCCATTTGTTCTTGATAAAGTTTATTTGCAGTCAATAACATTTGAGATAGCATCCATGAGACAAGCTCTTGATAGAATAGGCCAAAAACTTGATAAATTGGAAAAAGAGCTTGCAGCTCATAGAAAGGGCGAGTTATAAAAAAATAAAAAGAACAAAAAAATAAAGACGGATAGAATGACCTCTAAATACAATCCTATTTTAAAAATAAAAGGTATTGACCAGAGCATAGGGCTTGACTGTTCTGGAGCTAATATAAATTATTTATCTCATGCGCATTCAGATCATCTTTTTAATTTAAATGGTAAAAAAGTTATTTGTTCAGAAATTACAGCAGATTTAGCAAATATTGAACAAGAAAAAATTCTTGACTATAAGCAGTTTTCTAATCTAAAACTTTATAATTCTGGACATATACTTGGTTCGACTCAACTAAAGCTTTCTACTGAAGAGTTTGGAGAATTAAATTATACTGCTGATTTTAAATTAAGAGATGGGCTAACTACAAAGGGTGCACAAATAGTAGAATGCGACTGTCTTATAGTAGATGGAACCTATGGTGCATATGATGTAAAATTTAAAGAACCAGAACAAATTTTTTTAGAAATGAAAAGATGGGCTATCCAGAACAAAAATTGTAATATTGTTTGGGGAGCGTATAGAATTGGAAAAGCTCAAGAGATAATAAAATTTTTAAACGAATACTTAAATGTTGTACCGATAGTAAGTAAAGAAATATCAAAAATATGCCAAATATATAAAAGATATGGAATAAAATTGGAATACATCGATGCTTCTGAAGAAGAAGCAAGAAAAATTTTAAATGGCCAGTTTCATGCAGTTTTAGAGTTTAACCATCTTAAAGAAGAATTTTTATATGAACTAACAAAAATACATAGAAAAAAAACTTTAGGTGCGCTTGTAACTGGATGGGCAGAGATATATAAAAAAGAAACAAATAATATTAAAATGTTTGGTCTTTCTGATCATGCAGATTTTGAACAAATTCTTCAATATTGTAAAGAAAGCAATGCAAAAGAAGTTTATGTTGCTTTTGGAGAAAACAAAAAAACTGCAAAAAGATTAAAAAATCAAAATATAAATGCAAAAGCTATAGAAGAATTTAAAATAAAAAAAGAGGAAAAAGTAGTTTCTGCCTCCATAGGTAAAAAACAACAATTAAAACAATTAACACTAGATTTATTTTAAGTGTTTAATCTGCAAGATTTGGAAATAATTTTTTTAATACAGTATAATGAATATCATTAATAGCAACAGCCATATTGTGCTCCATTCCACTTTCATCATAAATTTGAAAAATTACACTTACTTTTCCTAAAGCAAGATTTGAAACTTTTTCCATTTTTCTAACATATTCATATGGTGCTCGTATTAATTGGTCTTTATATTTAACTACAATTCCATTTTGGCAAGCATAGATTGTTCCTACCTGATCAAAATTGTCTTCAAAAATTGGAAAAGATTCTTTTACTATTCCATATAGACTATCAGCTTGGACTTTGGGCATTTTCTCACCTTTTTTATATATTAAGATTAAATTTAAATAATTTCCTTTCATAATTTGAACATGCAGCAAAACCAAGAGATAAAACTAAAAAAAGGCCAAAGTGCTTCAGAGTATCTTGCAACCTATGGCTGGGCATTTTTGATAATATTTTTTATTCTGATATATTTGATAAACTCCGGCTTATTTACTAGTTCCAGATTTATGAGTGAAGAGTGTAGTTTTCAGACAGATTTTTCCTGCCTTAGGCATTACAATACCTTTTCTAAAGATAGCAACAAAATTAATTTGGCAATAGAGCTTAGTAACGGTATGGGTTTTCCAATATTGATAAAGAGTTGTAATGCTTGGGTTTTTCCAGATAGCCAAAGAACGAAAGGAGATTGTTCTGATGTTTATTTAGAATCTGGAGAGAGAAGATTTTTTATAATTAATAATATAAAAACTAACAAGAAGTTGATTGCTAGAGAAATGGAAAAAATTTTGGTAGAAATAGAATTTAAAGGCTGTAAAGGCCAAACAATTGATGAGTGTAAAAAAACTACATCTGCCACCTATTTGACTCAAGGTAAAATAATAACTCAACTTATCGAAGGAAATGAATTTGTTTCTACTACTTTTGGAGATTGTATAGGTGGAGAAAAACGCTGTAATGGAAATCAGCCACAAGGATGTTGGTGGGATGAGCAAAAGAAAAAATTTACATGGAAAAATGAAGGACTTCCATGTTTAGACCCATACATTTGTGTTCAAAGCGGTAAAGATGCTTATTGTGTAAATAAAAACATTCCTTCTAATCAAGAGGTTTGTGTTGAAGGAGTAAAGAGATGTAAGGCAGATATATTACAAGTATGCTCAAAAGGTGCTTGGAAAGATTCTATAGACTGTACTATATTAGGAATGAAATGTAAAGTTATTCCTGGAAAAGAAGCTCAATGTGCCGAAGAACCAACTACAGGTGAGTCAGATATAGGGAGAAGAGAAGGAGGTTTAGGAATTGATTTGGGTTGTAAAATAGGAGACACAACCTGTCTTAGTTCTGATCCTAGCACTATATATCAGTGTATATTTGATAACAGTATTGGAAGAGCTAGATATATGCCAATTAGAAGCTGTTCTACTCAATGTGAAGAAATAAATGATGTAGCTCAATGTGCACAATGTAAAGAAAATACTATCCAGTGCTTTTTAGAACCACCATATAAAAGATATGCAAAATGTGAAAAGCAACAACAAGGAGCTCTTGGCTGGTCACAATACAGCTGTCCACAACAGCAAAAGTGTATTAATGATAGATGTGTAACTGACAACAGAGCAATCTGTGATGAAGGTTTAAAAATGTGTGGCTCACCTCAAGATTGGATGCGAGATCAGAGAACAGTATATATTTGCATGAATGGGCAGTGGGTAGCAAGTCAAACTTGCCGAAATATATGTTATAAGGGAGTTTGTGTAAATGAAATTAGACCAGACGATATAGATGAATGCACGATGAATGGAGAGAGAAGATGCACTCAGAATTATTTAACAGTTGAAGAATGTAGAGCTGGACAGTGGGTAAGAATTCAAAATTGTATTGGAGACTATTACTGCTCAGTTACAGGCCAGGGAACAGCCGAATGTGTAAGATAAAACTAAAAAAATAAAAATTTTAATTAGTTATAAACAAAAAGGATAGTTATGGAATTTGAAGTTCAAAGACCGAATCATTATATTTCAAAAATAAAATTTAGAGGATTTAAATCATTTAAGAATGCAGACATAGAATTACCAAAAGGTTTTGTTGCTTTAGTTGGACCAAACGGATCAGGAAAATCCAATGTCGCAGATGGAATAAGATTTTGCTTGGGAGAAATGGCGACTAAATCAATAAGAGTTAAAAGGGCTTCTGAACTCATAAACCATGATTGTAAAAAAGGAGAGGTTAGTATTATTATTTCAAGCGAGGATAAAAAAGAATCTCTGGAAGTGAGTAGAATAATCTACGAAGATGGAAAAAGCGAGTATTATATAAATGGTAAAATCACCACTCGAACAAATTTATTAGAGCTATTAAGAAAATACAATTTTGAAGTAGGGGCCCATAATATAATTGCCCAAGGACAAATAGAAAAAATAGTAGATATGCATCCAAAAGAAAGAAGAGAAATTATTGATCAGATAGCAGGAATAGCGGAATTTGAAGAAAAGAAAAAAGAGGCAATAAACGAATTAAATCAGGTTGAAATAAAAATTTCTGAGGCAAAGGTTTTAAGTGCAGAAAAAGAGTCCTATTTAAAAGAATTGGAAAAAGAAAAAGAAGCTGCTTTAGAGTATCAAGAAAAAAAACAACAGCTAGATAGCGCAAGAGCTACTTTAGTGTGGCAAGAATACAATAAAATTCAAAATCAATTTGATGAAAATATAAAACTAAAAGCAGCACTAACCAAAAATATTGAAAATATTGAACAGGAATTAAAAAAATTAAAGGAATCTAGAGAAGAGAAAGAACAGCAAAAAGCTTCTTTAGCTCAAAGCATTGAAAAAATTGGTAAAAGAGAGGGGCTTTTGAGCCAAATTCAGCAACTGAATATAAATATGGCTCAGAAAGAAACACTTTTAAGAGAGAAAGAAGAACAACTAAAAGCCCTAGAGCAAATTACGAAAGGATTTGAAAATGAAAAAAAGGAAGTTATGATTAAAATAGATACTATAAATACTCAATTAAAACAGAAGGAAAGATACAAAAGCGAGTTGGAAGGAGAAATAAACAAGTTAAAGCAAATAAAACAAATAGAACAAAGTGAAGAAAATGTTGATAAGATCAATCAAAAATTAATAGAATTAAAGGAAAGACTTGCAGTACTAACTACAAAAAAAGAAGGTCAAATAAAATTAATTGAACATGATAAAGAGATTTTAGATGGGCTTGAAAAAGAAGTTGAAAATATAAAAAATAAGCAGCAAAAAACTTCCATAACAGAGCTAAAAGAGAAGATAGAGATAATAAATCAGCAGCTTAGCGAGTTATTTGAAGAAGAGAAAGAAATAAATAAAAAAATTCCTGAATTTGATAGAAAACTATTAGAAGAAAAGGAAAAATTAGCTACTGCTAATGCTGCAATAAATGCAACAACAAAGAATTTAGCATTAGAAATTGTAGAGCAATTTAAAGAAAAAGAGAGTGGGGTTTATGGAACTGTAGCTGAATTAATAAGTTCTGAAGAAAAGTTTCAAGTTGCAATTGAGGCCGCTGCTGGTTCCAGATTAGCATATGTTGTTGTTGAAACATTGGATGTTGCAACTAAAATAATTGAAAAATTAAAACAAACAAAAAGTGGAAGATGCAGCTTTATACCATTAGATTATATTCAATTTCAAAAAAATGATAAGCTACCTCCTGGGGCCTATGGCTGGTTAAATGAATTTATACAATATCCAGAACAAATAGATAAAGCAATAAGATATCTGTTTGGAGATACCTTATTAGTTCAAGATATAAAAACAGCAAAAAAAATTGGAATAAATAAATATAGGATGGTTACACTTGAAGGCGAGCTTATAGAAAAATCTGGAGTTGTCTCCGGTGGAGCAAAGACAACGAGTTTTATGCTTCAATCAAAAATAAAAAAATTAGAACAAGAAGTTCAGGCTATAAAAGAACAGCGTGATGAGCTTTATGCTAGATTGTACAGAATAAGAGAACAAAGTCAAGATTTGAGAAAAGAGCGAATTTCTCTAGAATTGAAAGTAAGGGAAATCGAGGCAGAAATAGGAAGTGAAAAGGAACGAGAAAAAAGGCTTCAGAGTTTGATTGAGGATATTGAAAAATATAAAAATAATATAAAAAAGAATGAATCTGAACTTACTGCTTTAGAAAAAGAAATAGAAAAAACAGTCTTGGAATTGCAAACAACAACAACTAATTTGAATAATTTAAAAGCTAGTGAAAAGAAGATAAAGGAGGAGAAAATAAAATTAGAAGAAGAAAAACAAAAACAATATCAACAAAAGATGGAGCAATATAGTCAGCTAAATAGTGAAATTCAAACAGCAAAAAATGAATTGAATTTGCTAAATCAAAGATTGCAGAAAATAAAGGAGGAGATTGAAAATAGTGAAGAAAAACAAAAGCAACTTAATAATACTATAAATGAATTAAAAAAAGAAATTGAACAAATAAAACAAGAGATTGAAAAAGCAGAACAAGCCATAGCAGACTTTTCTGAAAAAATACAAAAAGAATATCTAAAGATGCAACAAATAGAGGAGAGCATAAAAAGCATTGCTTTTTTGGAAGGACAAAAAAAGTACGAATATGATAAACTTCAAAAACAGCTCCAAGAAATCGAAGTAAAACAAGCAGCAGTACAAACAAAATTAGTTGATCTAAAGGCAGAATATGAAAAATATGTAAGTATTAAAATTTTGGAAAATGTCTCAAAAAGCCAACTTGAAGAGATGATAAATCAAGCAGAAAAAAGAATAATTGAGCTTGGTTTAGTAAATCTAAAAGCCCCCCAGATATATGAAGAAAAAAAACAAGAATACCAGGAATTAGTTCAAAAACTTTCTAAGCTAGAAGTAGAAAAAACCGGAGTGATGACACTTATTAAAGAGATTGAAACAAAAAAAGTTAAGCTATTTATGGAAGCCTTCAATGAGATAAATAAACATTTTCAGAAGCTTTTTTCTTTAGTTTTTAAGGGTGAAGGAACGTTATATTTGGAAGATCAGACCAACCCATTTGAAAGTGGTTTGAATATTAAAATAAGAGAAGAAGGAAGAAAAAAAGAAAAATATTTAGAATCATTATCTGGAGGAGAAAAATCATTATTAGCACTGCTTTTTATTTTTGCTCTTGAGATGAAAAAAACCGCGCCGTTTTATATTTTGGATGAAGCAGAAGCCTCTTTAGACAAAGAAAATGCAAAAAAAATGGCGGAATTTATTTCAAAGATGGCAAAAAATACTCAATTTATTGTTATTACTCATAATGATACAATAATACAGCATGCGGATGTAATATTAGGTGTAACACGAGATAAAGAGGGTTCTAAAATTGTAGGAGTAAAACTATCTGAAATCGAACAATATAATGCAATTGGCAAATAATATTTAGATTAGAGATTTAGTTTTGAAGTAAAAAAAGGCTCTAAGAATTCAGCCTAAGATGCATCTGTTTTTAAATACCACTCTCCTAATTTTTTTAGATCTGTTTTTGTAGTTATTGAATATTCTCCAGATTTAGAAGCATTTAAAAAAATGTCTTTATCTAAATCTGTTCTATAAACTCCAACTTTTGCAATCTGTAAAAATGTAAGAGTAGTAAAAGAAGGATAAAGGTTTGCTGGGTTTGGGCCAACACTTATCACTACAGCTGATGGGTTTAACTTGTTAAAAAGAACAGAAGGTGTCGGTCTGCCCTCCCCATTTTTTCTCCATTTATAAACAGTGCAGTTTTTATCATCTAATAATGAGATTATTGTTGGCTCTAACTCTTGTTCTATATCTGAAGGTAAAAATAAACAAAAGTTTCCATAAGAAACTCTTAATACAATCGAATTTGCTTCTGGATAATCCTCATATTCTTTTTCTTGTGGATTAAATACCTCTATTTTTAAATCTTCAAAAGCAATACTATCGTTTACTTTTGGGTTATATAAAACAAAATTATTTTTTTTAATTAAGGAATAGACCTCGGCTGCTGAAGAAGACCTTACAACTGAAGATGGAGCCCACACCCGATTTATAGCAAATCTTTTAGCAATCAAAGGAAAACCTCCAACCTTTGTATCAAGCCAAGAATCTAAGATTAATTCATCTATTTTTTTTACTCCTAAAGCTCTTAATTTTTCAACTAATAGAGCTGAACTTTCTTTAGGACCTGTACCTATTAGAATAGTAACTGCTCTTGTTCTAATTAAAGTTGCATCACCAAAACCAACATCAAAAAAGTATATTTCTGCAATATCATGAGGCAATTTTGGAATTAAAATGCTAATATTTTCTTTGTCTTTTTTTGGTTCAGATTCATTTACAAAAACCTGTTTAGAGGGATTGATATCAAAAACTTCTTTTGCTGTTTTATTTTCACTACTTTGATTATTTTGAATTTGGACAGTGGGTTGTTCTGCCTCTGCTGCTATGTCTGCAGCTAATTTAGAGTCGTTTGTCTCTGTTGAATCTGAAACACAGCCTATTAAAAACAAAAATAAAAAAAACTCCAACAAAAAAACTAAGATTTTGTTCATTTTTTCACCTGTGTGGCATGGAGCAATTCTATTCTTGCTTGTTCTAGTTGAATTCTAGCAACATCTAGCTTTTTTTTAAAGTTTGGTAATACAGTATTAGAAAATCTAAAAACTAATAACTCGTCAAATAATTTTGACATCAACAGAAATAATCTATTAGCATTATTTAGATCGTTTTTTGAAAGGCTTAAAACAACTTCCCTACGTAATTCTCCAAATAAATCTAATAACCCTAAAACATAGCCCTCTACACTAACTTTTAGTTTCTTTTGTGAGGGAATTGGTTTATTTTTCAAACAATAGTACAATAAAGCTGCTTCAGCATATTCCTGCTCTATTGGAATTATTAGATATTTCCATTCTAAAGAAAATTTTTTTAAAAGTTTTATTTTCTTTGAAAGAAGATATAACTCTTTTTGAGCAGCTGAAAAATTGTTTGAATGAAGAAGTTTAATAATATTAGAAGATTTTTTTATTAAGGTTCTGGAAAGTTGAACAAGCTTATCATGCTCTTGCTCCTTTTTATTAAGATAATTTAATGCTTCTTGAAAGTTTAAATTATACATAAAAAAATTTAGAATAAAAAATTTAAAAAAGAATGGGCCCGCTGAGATTTGAACTCAGGACCTTTCGATTATCAGTCGAACGCTCCAACCAGGCTAAGCTACGGGCCCTAATTCAAATTTAGAGATTTGAAAATTTAAAAAATTATCTTTCTAATTGAACACAATTATTAAGACAAATTAAACGGCGATTTGCATCAGAATATTTTTCACAATCCAAAATATTTGATTTATTAGTTTTTAAACACCATTGCTCAATGCAGCTGAAAAAATCTTCTCCATAAGAAAGAGAATAGCAAATAGTTGGATCATCTAATTTTATAGCAGTTAAAAAATAGCAACTTGTCTGGTTTTCATTTTCGCAAATAGAATGATTAGAACTATTTGTAAAAATTTTTGATCTTTGTTCTTGAATAGCTGGGGGTTTTTGATTATTTTCTTTTAATGGCTCTTTTTTTTCTTCTAATACTGAAGTATTTTGCTCAACAGTTGATTTTTGCTCAATACAGCCAAAAAATAAGAAGATGAAAAAAAGAAAAAAAAGAAAAAAAAATTTATTCATTGGTTTTCCTCTTTTGGTTTTTTTGCCTCGCTATAGAACTTCCAAAATAGATAACCTCCAAAGCCAATGATAAGTAAAATTAATGCGGTTAGAAATACTCCTCCGTATTGTTCAAAGGCTTTGTTAATAATATCTATTAACGAGGGCGAGGTAGTGTCTTTTTCTAAAGTTAGTGGCTTTTTTCCATATTTGGCAAGCTCTTCTTCAGTACATGCTCTCCATAGACC
>JAOAJF010000008.1 GCA_026414325.1 Microcaldota archaeon | reverse complement strand
CTATAAAGTTTAGAGAAGGAATTTGAATTAGAATTTTTTTATTCCACATCCCTTTTAAAAAGCATTTAACTTTCTCAACTCTGAGTCCTTCTCTCAAACTAAGCGCAGGGTGGTCATGTGCGATTATAACTATTTCTGATCTTTTAAAATTTTCATTTTTTCCTCCTTTTCTTAAAATATAATTTTAAAAATTAAGTTTTATATTTCAAACAATACATTATTTATTTGTACAACTTTTTTTATTTTTTTCAGCTCTTTTAATTTGCTCTTTAATATCAAGACTTGAAACAACAAAGTCCTCACCTCCAAATAAGCTGGGTCTAAGTTCATAGGAAACTATTTGTCCTTTTATTTCAATTTCTTCAATACAACCCTCTGCTATAGGAGAAAAAGAAAGGTCTTTCTGCTCTGTTCCATCTATAAATAAAAAGAAAAATCCTGCTAAAAGTGCAATTATTGCAATAGCTAGCAATATGTAAGAAAAAATAGGACTTTTTAAAAATGTTATCTCAATTGGCTGAGTCTCTTTTTTGAGCCCTTTTGACATTTTTTCACCTTTATTAATTTCCTTTATTAATTTATTAATATTAAAGTAAAGTAATTATATCTTTGTTATTAATTTATTAAATCTTTTGTTGCAAATTTTATTATGTTAGATTTAATTTATTCTCTTCTTTTTATTCTACCTGCATATGTTGCAAATTCTGCTCCAGTGCTCTTTAGTGGTAAAACTCCAATTGATTTTAATAAAAAATTTTTTGATGGTCAGCCTATATTTGGAAAAGGTAAAACCTGGCTCGGTCTTTTTGGAGGTTTTTTTAGCGGGCTACTTGTTTCAATACTACAAGCAAAACTTCTTATCAATTCTGAATTTGATTTATTTGCTTCAAATATTTTTATATATCTAAACTTAGGTTTTCTGCTCTCAACAGGAACTTTAATAGGGGATTTAGCTGGCTCGTTTATAAAACGCAGGCTTAAAATAAAACGAGGAAAACCATCCTTTTTATTAGATCAGCTTTCTTTTTTAGTATTTGCTTTATTATTTGCCTATCATGGAGGATTTAGATACATCTTTAGTATAGAAAATATTTTATTTTTATTTTCTCTAACTTATATTGTTCATCGCTTAGCAAATTCTTTTGCTTATTCGATTAAATTAAAAAAAGTTCCTTGGTGAGGTGAAAAAAATGAAAATAGTTCAAAAAAAGACCTTAGAAGATACAAACTGCCAAGTACTTGTATACGGTATCTATAATGTTAAAGAAAACGAAACCCCACCCCTGCCAGCATGGGTTAAAAAAGACGACCCTTCTTTAAAAGATTTTTTTGGAAATTTAGGTCAGATGGTTGTTTTTTCTGATGTTCAGATTGGTAAAAAAAAGTTTTTAAAAGCAGCATTAGTAGGGCTAGGTAAAAAAGAAAAGTTAAACGCATTAAACTTTTGTGTAGCATATGCAGCAGCATTTCTTGGCTTTAAATCAAAATTTTATTCATCAATAGCATTTGTCTATGATAGGCAGGAATTCACAAAAGTTTTTTGCTCTCATCTAATTATGGCAGATTATGAGTTTTTAGATTATAAAGAAAAAAAAGAACCACCTCCTAAAATAGAAGAAATAAATTTAATTGTCCAAGGCTCTTCTGATTTAACAAATGATATAAAGCTTGGTATTATTTATGGACAAGCAACAAATTATTGTAGATCATTACAAAATCAACCAGCAAATGTTGCAACCACAACTTTTATGGCCAAACAGGCAGAAAAACTTGCTCAAGAAAAAGGCTTTGAAATAATTGTTTTTTCAGAAGAAGAACTTAAAAAACACAATATGAATTCTCTTTTAGCAGTTGGTTCAGGCTCAGCCCATCCTCCTTATTTAGTTATCTTACTTTATAGAGGAAATAGAAAACAAAAAGAATTTGACTTAGCAATAGTAGGAAAAGGAATTGTTTTTGATTCAGGTGGTCTTTCACTCAAACCTTCTGAATATATGGAAAATATGAAATTTGATAAATCTGGAGCATGTGTAGTTTTAGGTGTTTTTGAAGGCTTAGCACAATTAAAACCAAACAAAAATATTGTAGGTGTTTTAGCTCTAGCAGAAAATATGCCTTCTTCTTCTGCCTACAGACCAGGGGATATAATAGTAGCATATAACAAAAAAACAATAGAGGTGCTAAATACTGATGCGGAAGGAAGAGTTGCACTAGCAGATGCAATCTCTTATTGTATAGAAAAATACAAACCAAAATATCTAATCGATCTAGCTACTCTTACTGGAGCTTGTGTTGTTGCTTTAGGAGATCTGGCAGCAGGCCTTATGACTGCAGATGAAGAATTAAAAAACAAACTTCTAGATTGTTCTTTAAAGACAAATGATAGACTTTGGCCTCTACCTACTTGGGACGAGTACGATGAAAAAGTAAAAAGTCAGGTAGCAGATGTAAAAAATGTAGGCGAGCGAGGAATGGCTGGTGCGATAGCTGGTTATTCCTTTTTAAAAGTTTTTGTAGATCAAAACACAAGTAAATGGGCACATCTTGACATAGCCGGTACTGCCTGGACAGAAAAACCAAAATTTTCTTTAGCTCCTGGAGGAACTGGTTTTGGAGTAAGGTTAATTTTAGAGTTTCTCAACTCAATCTAATTACAGTACCAGGAAAGCAAAAGTAGGCTAAGCTATCTAACTATCTAATGTAGGTTAAATCTTTTGTTTTGTAGCTAGAGCTTTTTAGTTGGCCAAATTCTTTTTCAGCCATCTCCTCTAATTTCTTTATAAATTTTTCACCTTCTGCAACTCTATTTTCTAACTCTTGTGTATCTATCTTTAGCTCCATTATCTGAAGAAGTTTATTAAGCAAATTAAATGCAGCTTTAGGATCGATATAATTTCCTTGTGTTGGAGCCATAAGACAAATTCCATCTATTTTATACAATCTTCCAATACCTATGAGTAATCCAGCAGCACCTACAATAGAACCAGCAGTTTGTCCAAATTTTATATCTAATTTAGAATATTTTTCAACAAGCTCTTTAGAAGTAGCAGCTCCAAATATAACTGGCTCGTTTTTTATGTTTCCAGTTCCATAGCCACCTAAAGTAATTATTAATTTTCCTTTCTTTTTTTTGAAATATTTAACTATATCCTCGTTTACTCTATACTGGCCATTTATATCATTTGGCTGAATATCTCCAGCCAAAATCAAAAAATCGTTTTTTTTGCCTTTAAGTAAATATATTCTCATCGCTGGCATTTTTATTATTCCTTTTTTTGTCATTATCACCTGTGGTGGAAAATATGGCGAATAAATCTTTGCTATTTTTTGAGCTTTGGATTTTTTAATAAGATAGTCAACAGCAATTTTTGCAACAAGACCAATTCCAGGCAAGCCTTCTATTAAAATCGGGTTGTTGATTTTCACCCCTTTTTTTTCTATAATAATCGTCCTATTCATTCTTTCACCTTTCCATATTTTATTTTTCTTCTATATTCCCCAACTTTGTCCAATGGATCAAACCTAGGCGGATGAGGATTTATAGTATCTATATTAGCTATTCTCTTTTTAAGAGTATAGTTTTTTGTTTTAGGGCATTTACGAAGAAGAGACATTTTCTTTTTCCTCTATTTCGTATATTAAATCGTATTCCTTTGCAAGTGATGCTATTTTTTTTAGAAGTTGGTCAAACTCCTTAGATGTTTTTTTTGGTTCTGTACTTATAACACTAAGCTGATATCTTGGAGCTCCAAGATAATGAACATTAACTTGTGATGAGGCAACAGACATTTTACTTATCTGCAGCAAAAGCTCTTTTATTTTTTTTATTCCTTCTTGAGAATATGAAATTAATCTGATAATTTTTATTAGTTGAACTGTACTTTTTTTAATATTCTTTTGCACTATTGTTAAGATTTTTTTGTATTCTTCTTCATTTAAACCAAATTGTAAAAAATTAAAGTTTGGTTCTTGGATTTCTTCCAAAGCAAGATAAAGCCTGTTATATTTTTTTTCTAATTGCTCCTGTAATTTCTCAGCTCTTTTTGAATTTATTGCTGCCTCTTTAATAGCAAGCTCGAAAATTTTTTTAGCTCTTTTTTCTTGTCTGTATTCTTTTATTTTATTTTTTGCTTCATATTCTGTAACTTTTTTTAAAGACACATCTACTTGGCCTTTTTCTATATCTACATTAATTACTCTTACTACATGTGTTTGGCCTTCATGTAAAAATTCTCTAATATTTTTTATCCATCTGGGTGCTACTTCTGAAATATGTAAAAATGCTTCCTGGTTATTGTATTCGTCCAATGTACAAATAGCTCCATAATTCATAATTTTTTTTATTTTTGCTAATACCAATTCATCGAGTTTTGGAAAATTTTTATTCATATTTTCAAACCTTTATTCTAATCTTTATTCTAATCTTTCTAAAACCTTCATTCTGGAATCTAATTTTATTTTTCCACCAGTACTTTTTCCTATAACTTCGTTACAGACCAGGCATCTTACTTCTGATTTTGAATGTTCAAAAATAATTTGTTCATTCGAGCAAATACATTTAACTTTTAAAAAACAAGCTCGCTTTTTCATTTTTTCACCTCACCATTTTATTTTGCTATTATTTCCAATTTCTTTCTAGTTCTAGTTCCAATGGTTCTAGGTGTTTTCTTTTTGCATTCAACGCAGCTTAGCATAACTACCTGTCTTTTTCCCTGTTTTTTTACAGGTACTTTTCCTGCCCTTTTTCCTCCATGTCCTTTTAATTTTCTTTCATGTTTTCTTGTACCTATAGCCAATGATCTAGGGGGGCTTTTTGAAGCTAACTTAACTGTATGGGTTGTGTGTTTATTACAATATTTACAATATGTTCTAATCTCTTTTGGCATTTTCATTTTTTCACCTTTAATTTGGATAAATTTTTGTTTGAACTTAACAAATTAACAAATTTATTTTATATACTAAGATATTTAAGGTTTTAATAATTATTTCTAGCTAAAGTTAGTCCACTTTCACTGCTAGACCAGTCTTAATAAGCCATTCGGCCTCCTCTTTTTCTGTTTTAACAACCTGGTCTTTCTTATAAGGACCTTTCGGCTCTCCTTTAGCACTTATATACTCTTCTATATCTTTTAGTATTTTTATTGTAATACTATCTTGGCTAATGCTCTTTTGATTTTCTATACTTTCAATCCAACTGAGCTGTTTTTCTACAAGCTCTTGTAACTTATTAAAAAATTCCAACTCGTTCTTTAGCTCAGTATTAACTTTTTTTACCATAAGAGCAGCAAGAGCAATTTTTTGCATTCTAAGTCTAAACAATTCTTTCAATCTATTTTTTATATTATACAATTCAACTGCAGAATTTTGATCATTTTTTAGGCTAAGATTATAAATAAGTTCTTTTATATCATTTTCAAAATTTTTTGGTAGTTCGCATAATAAATTTGTTGATTTTTCTAGCCTATAAATTTCACAAAGCTGTTGGTAACTTATCATTTGTTTTTCCCCTTTTCCCACACCACTATCTCTTCTTAGCTGTTATTAATTATAAAAAACCAACATTATTAAACTTTATAGTATTTATCTTTTTAAATAAAAACACTAGCAGTAGTATTTATAAGTATTTTTTACTTATAACTTTTTGCCAAGGGTGTTGTTTAAATGGACTTCAATTTTAATTCAAAACAACTTTCCTATTTTGCAGTTCTTATTTCACTAGTAGGTGCATTTGGTGTATACGCTACCTCTGGTGGAATTCTCGTACTTTTTGCTGCTCTACTCTGTGGTTTAGGTGGAGCAGGTGCTGTCTTATTTTATAAATATGGCTATTTATTAATCCCTCTTTTTACTAAAAGGTCTAATATTGTACAAATAATTGCTGGGGGTTATGAGATTCCTCCATCCCAGGATGTAATCTTAAAAAAAGAGGGGAATACTTATTATGCATCTGCCTTTTTAGGAATAAAACTTTATGATTCTACTACTGAAAAAAGTCCCCAAGAAAATGTAATTTATTCAGAATATTTTGAGAGAGCAATTTCTTCTGTTAGATTTCCTGTAAAATTTTCTATGATGGTTTATGTTATTGACATCTCTCATCACCGAAGAGAATTAGAAACAAAATATGCTGAAGCCCAACTTAAACTTTCTAGAGAAAGAGAAAAACCAGAACCAGATATTTTAAAATTAGACCGTTATGAAAAGGAAGTTGCAATGTATGAAGCTCAAATAAATAGGCTGGTTTCTGGCTATAAACCAATGGGTACTATAATTTATGCTATGACTACAGCCACTGGGCTGTCAAAAGAGGCAGCTATAGCTGAGGTTAAATCCCAGGCTAATGAGCTTAAAGCAACTTTAGCAAATGCTTTGAATGTGCAAGTTGTACATCTACAGGCAGATGAAATGCTCAAATGCTTTGAGTGGGAGCATATTATTCCTCCAACTGCTAGTGCAATGGAAAGTGCTGCCTATTAAAGCTGAGGTTGAAAAAAGATGGGTAATTTAGAATTGTTTTATACCTCTAATAGATTGCTATCAACAAGAAATTTTTTTGTTAGGCCTCCAGAGCCTCCAGAAGAGTTTTTGCTAAATAGTCCTTCTGATTCAGTTTTTGTTGGGTTTACTAAAATTTTTCATGTGCCTTTTTATTGGTCATTTAAAAATATTACTAACCCGCACATTGCTGTTGTAGGAATAACAGGAGCAGGTAAATCTTATTTTATAAAAACATTTCTAACTAGGGCTTCTTATGTATGGGGAGCAAACGCATTTATAATCGATTGGGCTGGTGAATATAAAGATTGGGTAAAACAAACAGGTGGCAGGGTTATCTCATTAGGAAAAGGCTCAAATATTAATTTATTAGATTTAGGTGGAATGAGACCGTCGGATAGAATAAAACAAGTAATGCGCGCTTTAGAGCTTTTAACAGATATTGGTCGTTACCCAGAACAAAGAAGGTTAACTGAGCTTGCAATAGAGAAAGCATATTTAGAGGCAAAGTTTAATCTAACCTCTAACATTCAGAGAGATCCACTTGGAAGACCGCTTAAACCCCCGACCTTAAAAGATGTTCAAAGAATTTTAGAAGAACAGCTAAGAAGTGGAACTTATGAGTTTCCAGCAGAATTGGAAAATGCAATTTATAGAATTCGAACTTTTACCAGAGAAGGAGAAGATTTTTTCGCACTTCCCTCTACTATAAAATTAGATGAACTATTGGATGTGGGGTTGGTCTGCCTTGATTTATCTGGCCTACCAGATGAAGTGTTTAGAGCTTTAGCTGCTCTTTCTTGCTTACAATTTATAAAAGAAAAAATGAGAGCAGAAGGCTGGAAACCAGAAAAAGGAATAAAACTTTTTGTTGTTTTAGATGAAGCTTGGAAAATTGCAAGAGAAGAAAATTCAGATGCAGTTATGATTGTACGAGAAGGAAGAAAATATAATTTTGGTCTTATAGTTGGTTCACAAAATCCAACTGATATTTCCGAATCAATTTTTTCTAATGTTGGCACCACTTTTATTTTCAGAATAAAATTTGAAAGATATCTCGACTATTTACAAACAACTCTTAATTTTTCTAATTACATGCGAGATGAGATAAGAAAATTAGGGGTAGGTCAAGCAGCAGTAAACATGGCTTTTCAAACTTCTGTACATTTTTCAGAGACATTTATTTTAGATAAAATTATCGGAGAAGAGCCAATTATCGAGTTTTTTTTGGATTTGGGTGAATTTGCAGGTGGTAAAATGGCAAAATCAGTATCTTTTGAAAAAGAGGAATTAAGAAAACAACTTAGAGGTTTTGGGCTAAACGAGTTTGCAATAGAAGAGATATGCTCTGAATTTACAAAAAATAATAAACATCTCAATATTCTAAATTTTGTAGTTTTGCTTGAGAGAAAAGGACTTGCAAGAAAAAACATCACTTCTCTTTTAAAGAGCTTTGGAGTAGATGATTCAACAATAGTTGATATCTTTTCAAAGGTGGATTATAAAAAGGTCGGTCTTAAGGGTCTTTCTATGACAAAAATTGCTTTAGATGAAGATTTTGATGGAGTTTAAAAGGAGGGAAAATTTATGGCAAAGATCTGTATTGTTTGTGAAAAAGAAATAGTGGAGGGCTATAAAATAAAAGAGAGCTTTGTATTAGATATAATTCGAAAGATAAAAAACAAATTAAAAATATTAAAAAACAACGAGCTCTTTGTTTGCCCTAATTGTTTAGAAGAATACAAAAAACGAAGAAAAAAATTTAACAATAGTTTACTTATAAATTCAATAATAGCAGTTTTAATTTTCTTAGTTATTATAGCTCTACCCCTTATCTATAATCAAGAATTTAAAATAGAATCGATTCTGGTTTTAATAATTTTAGTTGGTTTTCTTTCATTTTTCAGTCTATTGAGCTATATCCCCTCTATAGAAGAACAAAAACAAGTTTTTTCTTCTAGCCAGTCAGCAGCTGTTCAACAGCCCTCTCAGCCCCAACAGTCTGGAGAAGCTCAACAAAAGGAAACAACCGCTTTAGTTGTACAAGAAAATGTTCAACCTCCTCTCCAGCCTTTAGAACTTTCAGAAAAAACCAAACAAATTCAACAAGATATTTCACAAGCAATTTTGAGTTCAGCTGTTTTGCCTTCCAAAACTAAAACTAAAAGAAAGAAAACAAAAACTAAAAAACAAAAAGTCAAATTAAAAAAGAAGAGAAAAATACAAATAAAAAAACCAAAACCATCTAAAAAAGCAAAAAGAAAAAGTTCAAAAAGGTGAATAAAAAATGCCACTAGATCTCCCTCTTCCTAAAAAAGATGAGCAAAAATCTCAAAACAAATACCCAACTCCTCAGGTGAGGGGATTTAGAATTTTTGCAAAAATAAAATCTTCTACCTCTTCATTAATTTCTAATCTTTCAAAAATTTCATTTTTATTTGTAAGTGTTGATCCAGCTGATCCGGAAGTTGTTCTTGCATTAAATGTAGAAGCCAGAGATATTTCCAATAATCCTTACTTATTTTCAATTATTTACTTCAAAAAAGATTTTATTGATGTTATTTACACTGTAAATCCATTTAAGTCCCCTCGCCTTAGAAAATTAGAAATAATAAGTTATGTTCTTAATATCTTAAGCTTCTGTTATGAAAATTATACTTTAGATATGCGACAGCTCTACCAAATTGTAGAAAATATTTTAACTGACTCAAAAGAATATTTTTCTTCTGAATACCAAGAGCTATTTTCCAAATATGATATTTTAAACGAGGAATATGAAAGACTTTCTAAAAAATTAAAAATGGTGGAAGATTCAAAAAAAGAATTAGAAAATCAAGTCTATGTTCTAAAAGCAAAAAACCAGGAACTTGCAGCAAAACTTGAAAAATTTGAAAAATACTCTGATTCTGTTTTAGCAGTAAAAATTCAGGAATGGATTGCAGAACACAATGGAGAAATAAATATTGTAGAATTTGCAAAAGTCTACAATGTTCCAGAATCTAAGGTAGAACAAATTCTAAATAATTTAGTTGCTGAGGGATATTTAGAAGGTTCTGGAAAATAGAAAAGTTGGTAAAATGGCTATCGAAGAACCAGACATGTCAAAATTTAAACTTAAAAAATCTAGCTTTAAATTTATTCAGCTTAAAAAGTATCAGGCTAAAAAACATTATTTAATAAAAAAATATCAAAAAAACATTATCCAACAACTTTTAGAAAATTTTAAGGCACAAACTACCAAAAAATCTGCTATAGTTAAAGAAGAAAAATCAGATTTAAAATCTTTTATATTAAAAAATCCAATTTTAGCAGGTGGGGCAATTTTACTTTTTTTATTTTTAGTTTTTTTTCTATTCTCTACCTTCACTAAGCCATCTTTAACTCATTATTATCCTTCCGAGCACACAGCCTCATTTAGCGGAGATCTAACATTAAAAGTGATTGATAGCGGCATTCTCTCTCATGGCTCAGTTCTTTCTCCTGCTTACGAGCCTTTTGTAGTTTTTGAGTACGAGCCAAAATCTTTAAAAAACGCTTCTTTAGAAGCAATCTTTTATTTGTCCAAACCTTCAAAACAACTTTTTATTTTAGACTATTATAAAGATGGTGCAGATACCTATCCAGCTTTTAGACAAAAACTAGAAAATATTTTAAGAAAAAATGGCTGGCTAGTAACCGATATAACTATTGATGATCTTAAAGACCTTCCAGGAAGCTGTACTCTTTTAATACCTACTGGATATTTGCCAATACAGCTTCTTGGAAAAGATGGCTATCCCTCTATTTTAGATTTAGCAGATAGGGGTGTAGTGCTAATATATTTAGGCCAGCCATTTGATGAAAATGTTTTTGATGAGGTAGGAAATATTCAGCCTTCAGATAAAGAAAAAGTAAAAGCTTTAAATATAGTTTTTGACAAAAAGTTTCAGTTCTCTCCATCAGAAAACTTTTCTTTACTTTCACCTTACTATGCTGCTAAGTATGGTGAAGGAGCCCAAAATATTTTATGGGGTTCTATTAGTGTTTTAGCTTATAATAAAGGATATGTTTTATTTTTACCTCAAGCCCTTGATGGAGCATGGGGTGGAAATTCTGATCTTGCAGCAGAACAAATCTCAAGGCTTATAACAACAGAGCCCTATAGACCAAAAATAAGTTCAGTTTCTACAAACTTAGAAATAAATAGTTCCAATTTTACAATTAAAAGAAAAAGTGTATTTTTTGGACCTGTGCAATATAAGGAAGGACACATTAGACTAATTTTTTCTCTACTGGATGAGAAAAACACTTCTCAAAAAAAGTTTTTTGATTGGCCAGTGTTTGTTAGAACAAATAGCAATCTTTATATGGATAACAATTTATTTGTACCAACCTATTTAGGTGGGCAAAAAAAAGTTCTCACTATTATGTTAAACGAAAGCCCGATAGAAGAAGTAAAATTATTTTTTCAAGTATATAAAGATGGAGAATTAAAAGAAGCTTTTGCAGTGGAGCAAGGATTTACAAAAACCATAGTTACTCGTTCCTCGCCAGTTTCATTTTCTTTAGCTCCAGGAGATTATATACTTAAGGTTGTAGATAGCAATGGAAAATTTTATGCGGGAGCAAAAATTCAAATAATTCCTATAGAAATTGAAATTACAGGTCCAGATAAAAGAGTTTTTAATGCTTTTAAAGAAGGCAAATTTAATGTTTCGTTTTCATCTAACTCAACACCTTTAGTTGTTCCAAAAGTAGTTGTTTATATTGAAAATAAGAAAAATGCCCCAAAAAGAGAATTTAGCTCAGTTTCAAATTTTGTTTATGATGCAGCTACAAATTTTGATAGAGGAGATTATACTTTTGTTTTTGATTTTAATGGCTATATTCAGAAAGTAACTTTAAGTTTCAATCTTCCACCAAATATGTGGGAAAGACCAGATGTTCAAGTTTTAGGGGTTCTTGCTATAATTACAATATTATTTGCAGTATATGTGGTTTCAAGACCAAAAAAAGATATGTTCTCTTTAGATATACCTGATTTTGGAGTAGAAGAATATAGAGAAATAAAATTAAAACCAAAACAAATCTTGGAAGTTTTTGATTTAGTCAATAAAGATTTCAAATGGGAAAGCATGCCTCTTTCTTTAGCAGAATTAAAAGATGGATTTTTAAAACTTACAATAGATGGCCATCCAATAGTTGTGGGTGAGTATAACTTAGAAGAAGTTTTGGCTAAATTAGAAAATAAAAAACTTGTTGCCTCCTACCTCGGATTTTGGATTCCAACTTCATGGTTAGATAAATCCAATTTTAATATAAAAAAGATAGCAATGTACAGGTATTTAAGAGATATTTTTGTAACTAATGCAGTTAAATTTTCCAAACTTCGAGATATAAAAACTGATAATTTTGATGTTAAAATACTTCTTAACAATATTATTTACTATATTTATTTATTTGATGGAGATTATTCTATAAACTATTTTGTAATCAAAAAAGCCTCAGAAGGAAATTGCTGGATTGTTTTTGAAGACAGAACACAAATCAAAAAATTCTTAGAAAAAGTTTCTAGCCTAACTACTAAAAATTCTCTTCTGCTAAAGCTTTATATAAACAATTCAAAAGTTCAATTAGTCTCTTTAGATAATTTTGAAGAGCTACTTAAAAAATTAAAGATTTAGGCTTTTATTTTGTATTCTATATTTTTTTGTTTGTTTTTTAGATAAATTTTTTATAAAGCTCTATTAGCATTTTAGAAGTTTTTTGGATACTATAATTTTGGGCTGTTTTATAGGCTGCTTCTGAAAATTTTTTTTGCTGCTCTAAAACTATTTTTATATTCTCAATTATCTGATAAGTTTCTTTGTAGCAAGCAAGACCACCTTTATTTTTAGTTAATTCTTCCAAGGCAGTATCCTTAAGACAAATAATAGGTACTTTACAAGCCATTGCTTCTAAAGCACTCATTCCAAAGGTTTCAAATTCAGAGAGGCTTATAAATCCATAAGCTTTAGAATAAACAATTGGAAGTTGTTCTTTTGGAACTTTTCCTATAAGTTTTATATTATCTAATTTTGCTTTTTTTATAGAATTTTCTAACTCTTGTCTATATGGCCCATCCCCCGCCAAAACAATAGGAATATTTAGAGAAGAAAATTCTTTTTCTCCAGCTATTTGCAAAAGTAGGTCTAAATTTTTTTCTTTTGCAATTCTACCTAAATAAAGAAAATATTCTTTTTTTATTTTTTTTCTATAAGGCCTAAAAAAAGAAGTGTTTAACCCATTTGGAATAACATATTTTGATTCAATTCCATTCTCTTTAAGTTTTTTTTGTACAAAATACGAGGGGCTTATCACTCCATCAAAATCTCTATAAAAATATTTAAGATATTTCCAGCAAAGCTCTTTAAACCAAAGCTGCAGACCCTCATTTTTTATTATATAATGTGCAGCATTTGGCAAAAATGTATGAAATGTACCTAAAAGAGGAACTTTTAATTTTTTAGCAATTTTTTTAGCCTCTAGACCCATGATCACCATTGCATGGCTATGAATCAGCTCTGGGCCAAACTTTCTACACTCTTGCTCAAGATTAAAAGTAAAAATAGGAATTCTATATTGGCTATATGAGGGAAAGGCTATAGAAGAGGCATATTCTACTCCTACTTTTTTATCGTTATTATTTTCTGGAGCTGGAGCAAAAATTTTTATTTGCACTTTTCTTTTTTCTAACTCTTTTTGATAATTCTCAATTGTGCTAACCACTCCATCAATGGTTGGATAGTAAGTATCTGTAAAAAAAGCTATTCTCATTATCTAATTCTTTTCATTATAGTTTATAATTTTTTTGTCAGTAGTAAGTATATGAAAATTAAAAATAGTATCCAAAGAAAAAAAATACCTAAGTTTTATACGCTTAACTTTTTTATTTTTGTTTTATTTTCATTCTTTTTATTTTTTAACTTTGGATTTTGTACCACTGTAATTGTTAATTCCATAGATTACAAAGATATTTTAGCAGCTGCAGTATACGCAAAACACTATGATTACAATTTTTTATTTGCTCTTACTCCAAACCAATCGGTTTTTATGGTAAAATACTACACTTTAAATAAAGATGAGCCAATAATTTATCTAGAAGGAAAAAACACAGTTTTGGCAAATATGGCAAGCTTATTAAAAGAAGCCAATTTAAAAAACCTCTCATTATACAAGCCTGAGAATATACAATTTTGGGTTGCTGATAGGCTAAAATCAGAAGAAGCTTTTGTTGTTGGTTCTATCTATGGCCAGGATGGTTTAGCTGTTTCTTCTTATGCTGCCTTAATTGGCGCTCCAATATTTTTTTATGATCCAGCACAAAAAGATGAATTTATCTCTTACATCTTACTAAAAAACTATTCCAAAATTACAATATATGGAACAGTTAATTCTTATATCTCTCAAGACTTTCTTTCTTCTATTAAAAACAAAGAGATAATAGATAAGGGAAGTAGATATCTAAACAATTTAGAAATTGTAAAAAAATTTTTGGCTAAAAAGAAAACAAATCAAGCAATTTTTGTTTCTGGTTATTCATTTGAAAAATCGATGATAGATAAAAACTTTCCAATTCTTCTGGTTGGACGCTCTATTGTTCCATCTTATTATATTGACTTTATTAAAAACAATAATATAACTATTGGAATTGTCTTTAGTGGAGATGCGGATATTGTAGATGGTACAAATTATTTAAAGAATCAGGTTCAAAATTTAGAATTTTTTGTGAAATTCGGAGAAGGCTATAGAGGAAGCTCTCAGCCATTACCCTTGGCAATAATTCCACTTCCTTCTCCATTTTTGCAAATCGATGTTCTTAATCTATCTTATAATGTTCCTCTGAAAGTATTTGACTTAAAAGTAAAGAATTTAGGAGATCCTCTATTTTTAGCAGCAGCAATCTCAATAGAAGGGGTTGGAAGCGGGCAATCCTCTCAAATTTTTCTTGATAAAAATAAAACAACCTCTTTTGCTATACCTTTAGATGCTTCCACAGCAATAGTAAATAACAAAATAAAATCTCTTTCTCTTACAATAAACTATGGAGAAGATAGTGCATTGATGGATAATCTAGAGGTTTTAAATATAGAAAACGTTTTAGTTTCAAATTATGTGGATAATTCAACAATTAGTTTAATTGGAATTTCTTATAATTCAAAAACAAAAGAATTTGTTTTAGCTTTCGATGGAGAAGGTTGGGTTGAAGGAACAATAAGTTTTAATATTAATAATAGGGCGATAGTTTTACAAATCCCATTAACTCAAATAAAAGGAATAACCAAAATCGCTATAAAGTATTTTCTAACAGAGGAGGAAGAAAATTATGTTTCAGATCTAGATTCTACTTACTTTTTCAGATATGGTTCAAAAAATTCAATTCTACTAAAAGAAAAAAGAGGGCAGAACAAAATTGTTGTTTTAAATAGTTCAAAAGCTCAGCAGACTCAAACCTTTCAAAACATTCTTAGCTATATTGGATTTTTTATTTTAGTTGTAGTAGCTTTAATTATTATCTTTAGGTTGTTTTTTACAAAGCGAAATTGGTGGGAATAAATTTTTAATATTTATATTTATTATAAAAATAGATGGGTGATAAAAAATGAAAATTCTAACAATTTTTTTATTGTTTTTGGCTATAGGGTTTGCTCTTCCTGTTGGGGCAACAGTTTCTGCAGGAACTCCAGTAACTTTAGGAACTATTCCTGCTGGAACTGCAGCAGCATGGGGTGGTAACATAACTAGGGTAAATCTTACTATAAATTCTTCTACACTTCATTGGCAAGGTTTTTATGGTACTATCACTGCCTCCTTAAGATTAGCCTCTGGCTCTGGCTCGAATATAAATACTATGAAGGTTTGGGATGTAAATACTTTAAGTGGGCAGGTCTATGTTTCTAGGTCAGCAAATGTTGATTTTACTGCCCTCAATTCTACTCCAGTTTCTCTTGCGGATGTTGATAGTGCTTTTTCCTTTTTATTAAATTCTAATGATGCTGCTGCTAATACTGGAACCAACAATGCTAATCCACAATTTTATATAGGACACTATATAGTTGCTGCTAATTCTAGACCTTTAATTACAACATTCAATAATGCTTCTCAGCCAATTTGGAAAGAAGTGGTATTAAGACACTCTTCTACTGGCCAGCCAGAAGATTTTGTATTTGTTGGTCTAATCAACTCTTCTGGTATTGCATATAATGGTGAGCCAGCACACTTTCAATTAATTGTTCCTGAAAATGCAGCAGGAGATAGCGCTGTTAGCACTTATTACTTTTATGGAGAGGTACAATAAAAAAAGAAGTTGGGGGAGGTTCAAATGAATTTTTTAAAAAAAATTTTTCTACTCTTTTTGGGATTTTTTGCTTTTTTTAATTTGTTGTTTTCCCAGCCTATAATAGGACAGGACACTTTTTTGATAGTAAATTCTAATGACTGGAAGGATGTAATCGCTGGAGGTGTTTATGCTTCTCAAAACAATTATAAATACATCTTCATTCTTACTAATGAACAAGGAGAATATGTTTTTTCTTTACTCTCAAACTCAAAAAATCAATTTTATTATTATGAATCGTTAGAGCCAAAACACTCAAAGCTTTTTGAAAAATTTTCTTCTTTAGACCAATCAAGAGTATTCAAACAAGCTAATTTGGCAGATTATTTTGCTTTCAATTCTAAAAATCCAGGTTGCATTATCGTTGGCTCTGATGTTGGTGCTGAAGCAGTTTCTGTAGCTTCTTATGCAGTATTTAAAGGCTGGGGTTTGTGCTTTAGTACAGCTCAAAAACTTCCATCTTTAATTCAAGAATTAAAAAGCCAAAACAAAGAAATCTTAGTTTATGGTTCTATAGCAGAATTTGTTCCAAAAGATGTTTTTGTTCAAAAAATAAATACTGGTTCGATTTATCTGGACAATTTAGAATTATTAAAACGTTTTGATAAGGAAAAAGAAATTCTGCAAGTTGTGCTAACTTCAGGAAAAACTTTTGAAGAATCTATTGCAAAAACCGACCCAGTTGTTTTAGTTGGAAGAACAGAACCCTCTAGAGAATTAGTCGAATGGATGCTATCAAAGCCTAAGCTAAAAGCAGTAGTATTCGATGGAGATGCAGATATTATTGGAGCAATTCAATCTTTAAAAAGAGAAACTGGTCTGGCAGTACTAACAAAGTTTGGTACAGGTTATAGTACAGATGCAAAGGTTAGGCCAAATTTAGTTTTAGCTCTACCTTCAAAAAATATTGTTTTAGATATCCAAGTACCAGTTCTTGACTATTCTTCTTCCTCTCTTAAAATCCCAATAAAAAACAATGGAAACACAAAAGCTTATGTTCAAATAGCTGCAGAATTGCCTAATGGAAAATTTATTAGCTCAGCCAAAAAAGAACTTGAGCCTAATTCTATTCAAATACTTTCTTTATCAATTAGCGCTGTAGGTCTGCAAAATCCAATTCAAAAGGTTACATTATATGTTTATTCCTCAGCTGAAGCAGATAGGACTGAGGCCATAGATATAGTAGAATTTTTGAATGTAAAAATTGAAAACATGCCTCCTTCTCAAGTCTCAGAACAAAAACAACCTGTGTTAACTTCTGAAAGTTACAGTCCTTCTGCTCAAAGTTCACCTTTCTTTATAAATTTAAATATTCTCTTTGCCTTGATAGTCTTAGTAATAGTGATAGCGCTTTACTATTATGGTAAAAAGAAGTTTAAAATTAAAGATGAAGAGCAGCCAGAAATTTCTGAAAAAACGGAAACAAAGCAAGAACAATTTCCAGAGAGAGCAGAAAAGAAAATAAACAAGAAAAAAACTAAAAGAACTAAAAGATGAATCGGATGAACAAAACGAAAGTTTTAATTTTTTTATTTTTTATATCTTTTTCTTTTTCAGATTCTCTAGAAGCATTTGGAGGAAAAATTACTCCTGCTAATCTCTCTTTTATTCAAACTACTCCTCACTGGCAGATTTTTTATGGGACTGCAGCCAACACCACTATTAAAAATTTTCTTTCTTCTTCTGAAAATTTCTCAATTTTTATTTCTTTACCTTCTAATACCTCTCTTTATTATCTAATTTCAGATTCAGCAACATTAGAAGGAAATTATTCTATTCCTAATTATGAAGAATTAAACTCTCATTTTGAACTTTTGGGCAATTCTCGTTTTGAATATGTTTTTGATAATTTTTCTAATTTTTCTATTTATGTTGGACAAAAATTAGAAAATTTCACTCTTCCTACTTTGTTTTTAGCTGGTTTGAATGAAAACAACACACAAAATAATTTTTCATTTAGAGTAGGTGTAATCAAAAAAGGAGAAGCCTATGCTTTTGTTGTACCTATAGCTAGAGCCAAAGCTTTAGATGGAAATTATTATGATTATATTTTTGCTCTTCCCACTAAAGCAGAAGGACGAAACTATTATGTATTTACCTTTTTACCCCCTTTAGATACTCAACAACAAACACAAAGACTTCTAAAAAGCCTGTCTATCTCCTGGATTTTTGACGGAGAAAAATTAAGTATTTTTAGCGAGCCTTTTGCAAATATTTTAATTTATGATGAGCTTGGAAGTTTAAGAACAGGAGTTTCTGATCAAAATGGAGTTTATATTTTCAATGCAAGGCCAGGCTCTAAATATTATATAAAAATAAGAAAAGATGGATTTAGAGAAGCTGAAGCTGTTTTATATATTCCTGTTCCACAAATAATAAAAAATATTTCTCAAGAGAAAGAAGAGGCCCCTGTTATTAAGCCAGAACAAACATTAGAACAAGAAAAGTTAGAAATCTCTGGCCAGCAAAATATTTATATTGAAAGTAGTGGAGGCAAAATTTCTATTTGTTTTGAAAAAGACTGCTATCTAACAGATTTTTCATCCGAAGAAGAACTTCAAAAATTGGCAGAATTAAATTGTGTTGGCCAATTCTGTAGCTTAGTTGGAATTTCAAAAGCAGAATTTATAAATAAATACCAGTTTAGAGCCGTTCAGTCAAAGATTTCTCAACCAAAATCAGAATCAAACTTTGTTTTAGATTATGTTTCATTTTTTCAAAATCTAGGCTTTGAGCTTTCAAAAAGTTTAGGTTCTACAAAAATTTTTTCAAATCCAAATCCATATTTCTTTTTATATTTTTTTGTTTTTATTTCTACAATCGCGCTCTTGTTGTATGTTGTATTAAACAAATTCTTTTCTTATTTGCCAAAAAAGGGCCATGACTGAACTATTTTAAATATTTTATTCTATCTATTTATTGGTGAAAAAATGTCAATCTGCCCAATTGAACAAAGATATCGTAGTAATCTAAATTCTTTTTTTGAACAAGAAAATGTACTAAAAAGCTGGCTTAGAGTAGAAGTTGCTTTAGCTAAAGCACATGCAGCTTTAGGCAACATTCCTGCCCAAGCAGCAGAAGAAATAGAAGAAGGTGCAAAAAAAGTAAAATTAGAAAGAGTTATAGAAATAGAAGAGCAAATCCATCATGATCTAATGGCTATGGTAAAAGCTTTAGAAGAACAATGCCCAAACTATGGGGGTTATGTGCATTATGGAGCAACAAGTTATGATATTGAAGATACTGCCATGGCTCTTTTGATTCATCAGGCTTCAGCAGTTTTTAAATCTGATCTGGTTGCTTTAAAAAGTGTTTTAAAAGAAATTGTAAAAAACAAAAGAAATTTAGTTTGTGTTGGTAGAACTCATGGCCAGCATGCAGTTCCAACTACTTACGGTTTGGTTTTTGCAAATTATTTAGATCAATTAAATAGGGCAATAGAGCTTTTTGACAAGGCCTTAGAATTAGTCTGTGTTGGAAAAATGACTGGAGCTGTTGGAACTGGAGCAACTTTTGGTCCAAAAGCATTTGAAATACAAAAATTAGTTATGGAAGAATTAGGTTTAAAAGCAGCACTAGTAACTACTCAGGTAGTTTCTCGAGATAGGCATGCAAATTTATTATTTGTGTTGGCTTTAATTGCTTCTATCTTAGAACAAATAGCTAAAGATATTAGAAATCTTTCTAGACCAGAAATTTTAGAAGTAGCCGAAGGAGTTGTAAAAAGCCAGGTTGGCTCTTCTACTATGCCACATAAGAAGAATCCTCATAAAAGCGAGCGGGTTTGCTCTTTAGCTAGATTTGTTAGAGCAAATGTTTTAGTTGGCCTGGAAAATGTTGCTTTAGAACACCAAAGAGATTTAACTAATTCTGCAAACGAGAGGATAATTTTGTCGCACTCCTTTATTTTAGTGGATTACATGATTTTACAGATGAAAAATATCTTAACAAATTTAGTTTTCTATGAACAAAATATAAAGAAAAATTTGGAACTTTCAAAAGGTGCAATACTTTCTGAAAGAGTTATGATAGCTCTTACTGAGGCAGGAATGAGTAGGCAAAAAGCCCATGAATTGTTAAGGCTTGCTAGCTGGCAAGCTCAGGAAAAAAATATTGCTCTTTTTGATCTTCTTTCAAAAAACAAGGAGGTTTTAAAATTTATTAAAAAAGAAAAACTAAAAGAATTGTTTGATTACACTAGCTATATTGGCCAAGCACAAAAAATAGTAGATCAAGTACTTGAATATTAAGGTGTTTAAATGTCTCTAAATTTAAAAATAGATAAAGAAGTTTTTGAATGGTATTATAAAGAATGGAGAAGACAAGAAGAGGGCCTTGAGCTCATCCCATCTGAAAACTATGTTAGCTTAGCAATATTGCAAGCTTCTGGAAGTATTTTAACAAACAAATACTCTGAAGGCTATCCGTTCAAAAGATATTATGGTGGAAATCAATTTGTAGATCAGATTGAATTATTAGCAATAGAGCGAGCAAAAAAATTATTTAATATGGAGCATGCTAATGTTCAGCCACATTCTGGCTCCACTGCAAATATGGCAGCTTACTTCGCCTTAGCAAATTTTAAAGATAAAATTATGGGACTAAATTTGCAACATGGAGGGCATCTAACTCATGGCTCGGCAGTAAATTTTTCTGGAAAACTTTACACCTTTATTTCTTATGGGGTGGATTTGCAGACTCACCTGCTTGATTATGATGAGATAGCTAGAATTGCAGATAAAGAAAAACCAAAAATCATTGTTTGTGGTTATACTGCTTATCCTCGACAGATCGATTTTGCAAAATTTTCTAAAATAGCAAAAGAGTGCGGCTCTTATTTAATGGTAGATATGGCTCACATTGCAGGATTGATTGCAGGAGAGGTTCATCCTTCACCTTCTTTATATGCTGATGTTATAACTTCAACAACACATAAAACTTTAAGAGGACCGAGAGGTGCTTTTATACTTTCTAAAAATCAGTATGCACAGGCAATAGATAAGGCAGTTTTTCCAGGATTGCAAGGAGGGCCGCTAGAAAATCAAATAATGGCAAAAGCAATTTGTTTTTATGAGGCAATGCAGCCTTCCTTCAAAGTCTATGCTGCACAAATTGTAAAAAATGCAAAAGCTTTGGCAAAAGCCTTGTTAGATCTAAATTATGATTTAATTACTGGTGGTACTGATACTCATTTAATTTTAATTGACCTAAGATCTAAGGGCTTAACAGGAAAAGAAGCTCAAGAAGTTTTAGATAAGGCAGCAATTACTACTAATAAAAACACAATCCCAAATGATCCGCAAAGCCCATTTGTAACCTCTGGTCTTAGAATAGGAACACCAGCAATAACTACAAGAGGAATGAAAGAACAAGAGATGGAACAAATAGCTCATTTAATAGACCAAGCACTTAAAAATAAAAACGATCTGGTAAAATTAGAACAAATAAAAGAAAAAGTAAGAAAGCTAACTGCTGAGTTTCCAATTTATCCAAACCTATTAAATTAGGGTGAAAAGTTGGTTGCAAAAATTTTAGATGGAAAAAAATTAGCAAATAAAATTTTGAAAAATTTAAAAAAAGAGATTGAGCTTTTAGGTGCAAAACCAAAATTAGTAATAATCCAAATAGGAAAGAATGAGGCTTCTGAGGTTTATATAAAAAGAAAGATTAATGCTTCTAAAAAAATCGGAATTATTTGTGAGGTTTTAAATTTTGAGCAATCAGTTTCACAATCTCTTTTAGAAGAAAAAATTCAACAGCTAAATTCTGATTCAACTGTGAATGGTATAATAATTCAACTTCCAGTGCCAGAGCATTTAGATATTTTAAAATTACAGGCCATGATTGATCCAAAAAAAGATGTGGATGGATTTGGACCAATAAATTTAGGTAATATGTTTTTAGGTAGAAATCTTCTTCTACCAGCAACCCCTGCTGGAGTTTTAAAATTATTAGAAGAATACAAATTAGAGTTAGAGGGAAAAATCGCTCTTGTTATTGGTCGGTCAAATATTGTTGGCAAACCTCTTTCAATTTTATTGTTACAAAAAAACGCTACTGTTATCCTGGCACATTCTAAAACAAAAGATTTAGATAAACTTTGTAAACTTGCTGATTTTGTGTTTGTAGCTGTAGGAAAGCCAAATTTCTTATCAGGCTCGAAGATAAAAAAGGGAGCTGTTGTTATAGATATCGGAATAAATAAAATAAAGGTAGGTAATGCTGAAAAAATTGTTGGAGATGTAGATTTTCAAAGCGCTTTTAGGGTAGCTTATTATATAAGTCCAGTTCCAGGTGGGGTTGGGCCATTAACTGTTGCAAGTCTGTTGGAAAATACTTTACTAGCTTATAAAATTCAAAAAGGTTTAATCTCAAGATAGTTATGAACATTTATACTCAATCTTTGAAAAAATTAGCTACTATTGCAGCCAGAGGCTCAAAGCCAGGTTTAAGTAGAATTAAAAAGGTATTAAGATTATTAGGCAATCCAGAGAAAAACTTTAAATCTATTTTGATTGGAGGAACAAATGGCAAAGGCTCCACAACTTATTTTATTTCTAAAATTTTGCTTGATCAAGGCTATAGGGTTGGAACTTTTATTTCACCACCTATATTTTCTATTCGAGAGAGAATTCAGCTAAATTTAAAATATATCTCAAAAAAAGATTTTGCAAAATATTTTTTTAAGGTTTATGATGCAGCTAAAAAAATGAAACATAAACCAACTTTTTTTGAGCATTTAACAGCAATGGCTCTTTTGTATTTTTATGAAAAAAAAGTAGATTTTGCTGTTATAGAAGTTGGGATGGGTGGAAGACTAGATGCAACCAATGCAACAGAGCCATTTATTTCTGTTATCTGTTCGATAGGTTATGATCACACCAAACATCTTGGTAGTACTTATAGAGAAATTGCTTATGAAAAATGCGGGATTTTTAGAAAAAACAGAATAGCAATAGTTCCAACAACTATAAATGCAAGAAGATGGATAGAAAAATATGCAAAAGAGAAAGGAGCAAAACTTGTTTTTGCAAAAGTTAGAGATTTTAAAACTAAATTTGCTGATTTTGAAAACAGTAATATTGGCTGCTGCTTAGAAGTTGCAAAAGTTTTAGGTATAAAACTTTCTGAAGCTCTTAATTCTATAAAAAACTTTTCTCTTAGAGCAAGATGGGAAAAAATTTCTACAAAGCCAAAAATTATTATTGATTGTGCTCATAATCCAGATGCTATTAAAGCAATTTTACCTTCTATTAAAAAAGAATTTAAAGCAAATAAAAAAAACATTTTAGTTTATGCTTCTATGAAAGATAAGGATTACAAAAAAATTCTAAAAAAATTATTGCCATTTTTTAATATTGTTATTTTTACTTCTCCTCCACTAAAAAGAGCACAAGAACCAGAAAAATTAGCACAAGATGTAGAAAAATTTTTAAAGAAAAAAAAGGTTTTTTTACAAAAAAAACCAAAAAAGGCTTTTTTATTAGCAAAAAAATTAGCAGCTTTTAATGGAAATATTTTAATTGTAGGTTCAATTTATTTATTACAAGCAATTTTTGCAAAAGAAAAATTTTTTACTTCAGGTTAGAACTATGAAGGAAAAAGAAATTTTAAGAAAAAAATTTTTAGCTCTAAGAAAAGAGCTATTTAAAAATTTTTCTACAGAGGATGAAAAAAGTTTAATTGAAAATTTTTTTTCTTTAAAAGAAGTAAAAAATTCAAATGCAATTCTTTCTTATATGTCCAAAGGTTTTGAGACTCCAACACTAAATCTAAATTTAGAAATTTTAAAATCTAAAAAAATTTTGTGTCTACCAAGAACAGATTTTATTAATATGAATTTGTTAATAAAACGAGTTGAAAGTTTGGATGGGTTGGAACTTTCAAAATTTGGAGTTTTAGAACCAAAAGCAGAAGCTCAAGATTTTAATACAACTAATATTGATGTTGCAATTATTCCAGGAATAGTATTTGACAAGAATGGTTATAGGCTTGGCTATGGTTTGGGTTTTTATGATCGCTTTTTAAAAGATAAAAAATTTTTTAAAATAGGTTTGTGTTTTTCTGGTCAGATTTTAGATAATCTTCCAATTGAGCACCATGATATTAGGCTAGATTGTCTGATTAGTGAGAAGTCTATACTAAGAATAAAAAAATAAACTTTTTTGTAGTTAGTTTTTTATGACAATAAATTTAGCAGTGTTTGCTTCTGGTCGTGGCTCAAATTTTAAGGCTATTTTAGATGCTATTGAAGAAGGTAAGTGTGATGCAAAGGTTTTATGCTTAGTAACTGATAACCCAGCAGCAGCTGCAATAAATTATGCAAAAGAAAAAAATATTCCAGTTTTGATTTTTGAAAGAAAAAATTATAAAACTGCAATAGATTTTGATAATGCAATTTTATTTGAGTTAAAAAAATATCCGATAGATCTAATCGTTTTAGCTGGTTATATGCGAATTATTCGCTCAAAAGATTTTTTAAACTACTATAAAAATAAAATTATTAATATTCATCCCTCGCTTTTACCAAAATATCCTGGGGCTCATGCTCAAAAAGATGCTTTTGAAGCTGGGGAAAAAATTTCTGGCCTTACCATTCATATTGTAAATGAAATATTGGATGGGGGGCCGATAATTTTTCAGCATAAAGTAGATATTTCTGATTGTAAAAGTGCAGAAGAAGTTGCTAACAAGATTTTAAAATACGAGCATATTTATTATCCGTTTATAATTGATCAAATTGCAAAAGGTAAAATTGTTCTCTCTAAATTTTAAACTTTGTTTATAAACTTTAAAATTAAATTTATAAATATTATTTTATTCTATATTTTGTGCAGCAAAAGCAAGAGAGTAGGAAATTTTTTATTTATTTTTTTATTTTGATAGGGTTCTTAATCTCGATTGGTTATTCTCCACCTCTTACTTCTTGTGGTGTGATAGTAGCTCCTGATATTTATACTTTAACTCAGGACATAAATTCTTCTTCAGGAGTGTGTATTAATATAACTGTTCCTGATGTAACTATTGATTGTAATAATTTTATGATTAGAGGAAATAACAATTATGGCTCTATTGCAATATATTCCAATCAACCAAACACAAAAATCTATAACTGTGTAATCTCTAACTTTTCTTCAGGTATTCAGATAGTTGGTGACCCAGCTGATTTTGCTAATATAACAAACAATACAATCAATCTAACTTATTCAACTTCTTGTTCTAATGCAAACGGAGTGTGTAATGCAATCTTTTTAAACAATGCAGATAACTCAACAATAACTAATAACCGGCTTTCATCCTCTAGATTTATTATCAATCTTCTCTATTATTCTACTAATAATCTTATTTCTAATAATGTTGTATCTGCATCTGTGGATTATGGAATTATTCTAACTCCAAATTCTAATAATAACATTATTCAATACAACAATATTTCTGTATCTTCGACAGCCATATATCTTGAATATAGTTCTAATAATAACATTATTCAATACAATAATATCTCAGCGAATTCCATAGGAATAGCTCTGACTTATTCTTCTTCGTATAACACCATTCTTTATAATGATATCTCTGTTAATTATTTGGGATTATATTTAGGTGCAGGTCTAAACAATTATAACAATTTTACTATCAATACTTTAAGATCAAATTCAACTAATTCTTCTGATGGAACAATTTATATAGATTATAACTCTTCTTTCAACCGATTTGTTAATAACACAATCAATCAAACAGCAACTTCAGCAAATGCAGAAAGACCAATAAAAATAATTAATGGTTCTCACAATGTGTTTATTAACAACAGAATTATTTCTTTTTCTTCATCTTCTACTCCAGCTATAGAAATATCTTCAGCTAATACTAACAACACATTTTATC
>JAOAJF010000007.1 GCA_026414325.1 Microcaldota archaeon | reverse complement strand
TAAGAGACAGACTTACTATGGTATGGTTCACAGACAGCCGAGGGGACTTGTCTTTCATAATGTATCAGGTAATGCTTTTATAGTTATTCCAGTAAGTATTGCAATGGGGCTTATATCAAAGAATGTTAATTTAGTTAAAGTAATTGAATTAAATGGTTCGGCTAGTTGTAATCCTTTAAATTTATCCCTTCCGTGGGGAAATTCATTTAAAAAAGTTGCTAAATTTAATTTCTCTTCTGTAAATTTATCAAATCAGCAGCAAGCAGCATTAGTTGCTCAAGCAATTGGAAATTTAATACAAGTACAAATAGCTAGACCGTTTTCTTTTGAGAGTTCAAGAATTTATGTTAATTCTAGTGCACTTTCTTCTTTGAACACTAGTGCAACTGTAATATTGTATGACTTGCCATTTTCAACTACCCCGTCTGTAACTTATGATGAAGGTCCTTTTGATGGAAGTATTTCCTGGTCGCAAGGTCCATTTAATGAACAATTTGGTTTTTTCACAGGCAATCTAACTCTTTCTCTAAATAAATTTTCTGGCTATAATATAAGTGATAAAAGCAACCCAACAATTACTATTTCTTCACCACTTTCAAACCAATTTTACAATAATAATAAATTAATAAACATAACAGCAAACGGAACAGGAACTGCAATCTCAAATCTAACTATAACCATCAGAAATTCTTCTGGACAAGTTGTCAATACTTTTAATTATATCTTCAATGGTACTAATAGTGCAAATTGTACTAATAAATCGGCAGGATATGACCAAATAAACTGTATCTTATACAATGTTAATTTAGATCCAGGTATTTATAATTTAACTGTTGTTGCCTATGATTTTGGCTCAGGAAACGGGAATTCTGCCAATTCCTCTAGACTATTTCAGACAAACAATTTTGCCCCAGTTATAAACTCAGTTTCAATTACTCCAACTGAAGCTTATAAATTCAATAATTTAACCTGCACAGTAAGTCCTCAAAATCCAGATTTAGAAGAAATAGGTGACACTCTAACTATTAATTATAAATGGTATGTAAACAATAATCTTGTATTTTCCCAAAGTTCTACTAACTTGTCCAGTACTCTAACTAACGAAAATTATACGGACTTTGACAATGTAACTTGTTTGGTTACTGTTACTGATAGTTATGATCAATCAGCTATTCAAAACACCTCTAAAACTATTTTATTTTCTAGTCATAATATATTAAACTTAAGTTCAGAAAACAAAACAACCTCTTCTATTAATATTTCTTATTCAAATACACAAACTAATGGCAAGGGTTATTTAACTATACCTTCTAATACTACTTTGAGTAATATTTCACAGGCTTATCCAAAAGGTTTAGTATTCATTTCTGAAGTAGTTAATCTTTCTAGCGGAGATTTAGCTTTTAACAATTCTCGAGCATCTAAATTTTCAAATCTCACAATCAAGTTAGGTCCAGCTGGGCTAAAGTTTAGTCCAAATATCACTTTCAGTTTTAATTATTCCTCATTAAGTTCTGAGATTATACAATCTATAAATGATCTTCTACAAGCAGGAGATTTAGTTGTTAAAAAGTGCCAAGATAATGGCTCAAATTGTATTTCAGTTCCAATAGTGTCCTATAATACCACTACAAAAATTATAACCGTAAGTATAGATAGCTTTTCTTCATTAGGATTGTATGACAATAGTGCAGAGCAAGAGCCTCAAACTCCTTCTACTTCCAGCTCTTCTAATTCTGGTGGTGGAGCAATTCTAAGAAGTTCTCCCCCCACTCAAACCTCTTCTTCAGAAGAAACTAAACCCCCTTCTCCCACTTCAAATGAATTTAAAGAAGAACAGCCACTACCGCCTAAACCACCTTCTAAACCAATTGAGCAGCCTTCTTTACCTTCAGAGCCACAAGAAACACAAAACAAAATTGAAACTTTCCAGCAACAAATACCAGCAGAACCTGCTACAACAGTAGCTGAAACCAAAGAACAAGCAGCAGCTTCATCTTCTGACAATTCTTTAATTTTAGGAGTTGTTGGTCTGACTTTGGTTATCTTAATAGGAGGAGGAACACTTATTTGGTGGTTAAAAGCAAGAAAGTCAAAAGGTTTAATTTAAATTTTTTATTTTATTTTTAGCTATTATTTTTTTATTCCAAGCTCTTTTCTTCTATCAATTATATCCTGAGCATCTGGCCCAGTACCTATAAGAGCAACAGGAACATTTAGCTTTTTTTCTATCTCAAAAACAAAATCCTGAGCTTTTTTTGGAAGCTTTTGAAAATCCCTTAAGCCTTTTGCTTGAGGATATTTAACATCAAGTTTTGTAAGCGCTAAAAAAGTTGCACTATTTACTATTACTGCCTTTTTTAGCTCTTGCCAAATTAGATTTGGATTTACTCTTCTCTGTCTGCCAGTAACTGTACCATATTCATCCATTCCAAGTTTTTTTGCTTGTTCTGGGCTTATTTCACCTTCCAAAGGCCCAGAGCCAACCCTTGTGGTATAAGATTTTATTACCATAATGACATTATCTACTTTTTTTGGGCCTAAGCCAATCTCAGAGCAAATTGCCGAAGCACTAACATCTTTTGCAGTACAATATGGATAAGTTCCATGTAAATTAGAAAGCATAAAGCCCTGGCTACCTTCAACAAGCAAATTAGAAGTAGAATTTACTATTTTCCAACAATCTGTTAAATATGGTCCTAATCTTTCTTCTTGGTAGGCTAACTTAGCATCTCTTAAGGCTCTATGAGCAGTTGCTGGCCCAATACCACTTTTAGTAGTGCCTATTTTTTTTGCAATTTCAGAACTAGCATCTTCTTCTTTATGCTTTGGCTCAATTATAGTAGCCATTCTATCTACAAAGCACCTACCTTCAACTTCAAAGTTTTTTATTTCTTCTAAAAATACTTCTGGATCGATCAGAACACCTGGCCCTATTACTAGCTTTGCCTCTTTATAAACAAAACCAGAGGGAACAAGCCTAATTTTATATTTTTTTGCTTTGTATTCTACAGTGTGGCCGGCATTTGGCCCTCCCCCTCCTCTGGCAACCACTTCAGGCTTATCTTCTAAAGCCAAATAGGAAATTATTTTTCCTTTTCCTTCATCGCCGTATTGGCCACCAACAACAATGTTTATTGCCATAGATGTTTTTCATCTCCAAAATTTAAAAACCCGATATTTTTTGCAATTAGATAACCAACTACCAGCCCTCCTAAATGTGCAGCAGAACCAACACCAGAACTAATATCAAAAGAGCCAATAAACTCAAGAACAAACCATAAAATCGCAGCCTCTCTCATTTTTAGTGGAATTAATCCAAATAAAAGTATAGTTAGATTTGGGCTTAATACTGCTAGTGCTCCTAATATTCCATATATTGCTCCAGATGCACCTAATGCAGGAACTGGAGGAATTATGTTTAGATAGATTGTAAACAAATAAAGAAGATTTCCAGCTATTCCAGAAAGAAAGAATATTAACAAAAATCTTTTTGTTCCAATGATAGTCTCTAGATACTGGCCAAAAAAGTAGAGCGCATAAAGATTTAAAAATAAATGTAAAAATCCACCATGCAAAAATATAGAACTAACCAATTGCCAAGGCTGAAGATTGGTTGGAACCAACATAAATATCTTAGTAAAATTGGGTATAAGTATCTGTAATAAAAAAATTATAAAAATTAGGCCAACCAAATATTGAAAAGAGGCCTGGTAATCATTTCTATAATAGCTAGAGCCATATCTCATATAATTAAGTTGCTAGTTAATAATTTAAAAATATTATTTACTACTTATTTTTTGATGGAACAGACAATTTTTAATTTTAGAATAAGTTTTGCTAAAATATTGCTAATTTTTCTTATTCTTTGCCCAGTTTTTTTCTCTTCAGATATAGTAAAAAAAGAAGCTGCAGTTTTAGAGTTTGTAAACTCTAATAATTTATCTGTAAACAGACTAGACCATTTTGTTGGTTTTGATTCTAAAGAATATGTTTTAGTTTATGTTGAAAATTCTCCCTATTGTTTGTTAGTCTTAGAACAGCAAAATGGCTCTATAGCCGCTCAACCAGTAACTTCTAATAAAACAATCGAAGAGGTTTTATATAAAAGATTTCAAACTCAGGCTTTTGCATTAGAAAGTGTTTCTGATTTTCTAAAAAAATTTTTGCCAAATATTGATAAATATTTAGAAGAAATTAAATTAAAGGAACTTAAATACTCTTATTTTACAGGCCTGACTAATTCTTTTTGCTCTTCTGCTGCAGAATGTAAAGAGCTCTGTTTAGAAAGTGTGGTCTGTTCTGAGATTTATAAGTACAATTCTTCAGAAGTTTTAGATAGTATTGTAGAATTTTCTGATACAAAAAAAGCTTTTTCTGTTTTGCTAGAATCTGAAAAAGCATTTAGAGCAAAATTAAATGAAAAGACAGACGAAGAAATTTTAAATTATTATATAAATTTTTTAGACGAATTAGAAAAATATTCTAAAATTTATTCAAATTTAAAAATTCAGTCAAATAATTCTCTTTTTTATGCTGGCGAGCTTTCTGGCTCCTTAGAATTGTTAAACAATTCAAAATTTCAATTAAGTTCTTACCATCAAAAATTTCTCAAAAATTCTGAAATAACAAAAACTATTGAAAAAATTAAAGAAAACACCAATCTATTTAAAAAAGAAGAAATAAAAAACGAACAAGAATTGGTCTATACTAAGGAAGAAAATCCAACCATTGTGTTTAAAACAACAGAGCAAGAACTTCCTATCCAAACAGAACAAGAAAGTTTAAAAAATGCCTCAACTGCTGAAGAAAAAAAGGAAAACATAGAAAAAAATATTCTTGGAAGTTTAGATCTAATTTTTACAATAGTTGCAGTTTCAATTCTATTATATGCTTTGGTTAGGCTAATTCTTGTTTTTATCTCTAAAAAGAGTAGCAGCTTTGACAAAAAAGAAAAGAGCAAGCTATTTTCTATTTTCTTTGGAAAGAAAAAAGAAAGAACTTTGGAAGATTTGTAATTATTTTTTTAATTTTTTTACCAAGTTTTGATACATGTCCTTAGTCATAGCTGCTAAATCGTACTTGTGTGCCCAGCCCCAGTCTTTTCTTGCAGCACTATCGTCTATTGTCTTTGGCCAAGAATCTGCTATTTTCTGTCTATAATCTGGTTCATAATCCACTTTAAAATCTATATACTTTTTTAATTCTAATTCTAGGTCTTTTGCTTTAAATGATATTGCAGCTAAATTATAACTTGTTCTAATCTTTATTTTTTCTTTTTTTGCTTGCATGAGCTCAACAATAGCTCTTATAGCATCTGGCATGTACATCATTGGCAAAACAGTATCTTCTCTAACAAAGCATTTATAATAACCCTTCTCTATTGCTTCATAAAAAATTGCAACAGCATAGTCTGTTGTTCCTCCTCCAGGAGGGGTTTTCCAGGAGATAAGTCCAGGAAATCTAACAGACCTTACATCTACTCCATATTTTATAAAATAGTAGTTACACAAAAGCTCTCCAGAAACTTTCGTAACTCCATACATTGTATTTGGCTCTAAAATAGTTCTTTGTGGAGTATTTTCTCTTGGTGTGGTTGGCCCAAATGCAGCAATAGAAGAAGGCCAAAAAACCATAAGCTGTTTTTCTTTAGCTAAATCTAAAACATGCTTTAGAGAAGACATATTTACATGCCAGGCTAGATCTGGGTTTTTTTCACCAGTTGCTGAAAGTAAGCTAACAAGATGATAGATCTGGCCAATATCATATTTTTCTACTACTTTTTTCAATCCTTCAAAATCAGTTGCATCAAGTTTTACAAACTCATATTTACTTTCTTTTGGCTCTACTATATCTAGCCCAACAACATTTTTAGCCCCATACTTTTTTGCTAATTCTTCTATTAATTCTGAACCTATCTGTCCATTAGAACCGGTTATTAAAATTTTTTGCATTTTTTCACCTCTCTTCACTATAGATCTCCCCCTTTAAATATAAATATCTTGTCCATACTTCTTGAGCATATCTATCTTTATATTTTCCTCCATTATAAGCCTTTAACAACTCTATTATATCTTGTGGGTTTTTTTCAATTTGTTTCAAATATAAAACAAGACAAGCTAGAATTGTCTGAGAACCAAAATTGTTATTCAGCCCAAATCCAGTCAACTTATTATAAATTTCATCCAAGTTTTTTTCTAAAATATTACTTTTTTTGTTAGCAATTATCTTATTTTTTATCTTATCAAAAGTGCCCTTTTTTTTCAATTCTTTTTTAGTTATGCGAGTAATTTGATAGTATCCATCACCATTACTTGGATTTAAAAAATTGGATTCTCCAGAAGCTATGGCTAATAACAATTCAGCTTCTATCCCAAAAACATATTCGGCTAATATTGTTTTTATAACATATGTTTTTATATCCTCCTCGGAAACACTTCTGTGAACAAAGCCATACTCTTTTTCACCTATTTTAATATTTAGCCCCTTTCCTGCACAAAGTCTTTTTGTTAGTTCTTCTATTCTATCTTTATTTTTTTCTAAAATTTCTTGCGCTTTATTTTTATCTAACCCTACAATTTCGATAAAGGTTTTTAGAGATGGTATTTTGTCAAGTTGGAAATAATCTTGCTTGTCAAGTTTTTCTTGAAATTTTTTCTTTTTCCCTATATTAACAAGCATTAGTAACATTTAAATACCTCTAAAACTTTTTTTAAATTCTCTTCTAGTTCCTTTTTAGTATATGCTTCTATTGTTATTCTAATATAATTTTCTGTTCCAGAGGGCCTAACTAATATCCAGCCCCATTCTTCTTGTGCTCTTAGCCCATCTATTTTTATTTTTGTTTTAAATGGCCAGTTTTTTTCCAATTTTTGTAAAAGAGCTTTTTTTTCCTCTTTATTTGCAGGAAGCTTAATCCTTTTTATAGGATAGGTTTTATAGCTTTTTTTTAGGTTTTCAAACCCTCCCTCAAAAGCAAATATTTGGCAAAAGAGCAATGCTGTGGCTAATCCATCTGGGCAACCAACACCTTTTGCAAATATATATTCTCCACAGGGCTCTCCTCCAAACAAGGCAGAAGTTTGCCTCATTTTTTCTGCAACTGCTCTGCTACCTACTGCAGTAAGATAAAGTTTAGCATTATTTTGTTTTACAATATCTTTTAGCAAAAGAGAAGATTCAACTGTCAGGACTATACTTTTTGTTTTTGTTTTTTTCAAAATGTAATCTACTGCCATTGCTAGCTGCAGGTCTAAACCCAACATTTTACCATTTTGGTCTAAAACCACAGCTCTGTCCCCATCACCATCATGAGCAATAGCAAAGTCAAATTCTTGTTCAATCAAAGCTAAATTTTTCAAGTTTTGCTCATTTGGCTCGATATTTCTATCAGGTATCTTTCCAATCTCACAATTTTTTTTAATAACACTAACTCCAAAACTTTCTAATACTTTTGGACTAGAAATACTTGTAGCTAGATTTGCACAATCAACTAAAAGTTTAATATTTTCTTTTCTTATTTTATTTACATCAAATAGCTTTTTTAGTAGCATTAAATGCTTTTCGAGGGCATCTTCAACTAATTTGATTTTTCCAACTTCAAAATACTTTGGAATTTTTTTTGCTCTAAAGAGCTGCTGCTCAACTTTGTTTTCCAATTTTTTAGTAGCCTCTTTTCCTTTTTCAAATATTTTAAACCCATTATATTCTAAAGGATTGTGAGAAGCAGTAATCATTATCCCAAGAGCATTTTTTATTTTACTATAGTAGCATAAAGTTGGTGTGCTGCAGATGCCAAGATTGTAGCAAGTTGCTTTTTGTTCACTAGCTCCTGCTACAGCTGCCTCTAAAAGCATCTGGCCGGTAGGTCTTCCATCAAAACCAATAACTATTTTCTTTGAAAATTTAGCAACAGTCTGGCCAAATTCAAAAGCAAATTTAGCATCAATTTTTTCAGGACACAAATCTCTAATACCAGAAGTACCAAATAGGCTCATAGTAAAAATTTTTACTATACTATTTATTAATTTTCTCTTTTTTATTTAATTGAAGGTGAAGCGGTTTATGAAAGGCCAAGGGGCTGCAGAATACTTAATTTTACTTGCAATTGTGCTCATTATATCCTTAGTTGGTTTAATGCTTATTGGTGGTTTTTCTGATTCTTCAACTACAGCAATGGAAAATGAGGCAAAAATTTATTGGTCTTCAGCTAGACCTTTTGCAATTTTAGAATGGGTGCAGTCTAATTCCACTCTTTATCTAAAAGTAAAAAACGGTGACAGCAAAAGACTAATTCTAAGGTCAATAAAGGTTGATAATACAACAGCTCAGCTAGGTTCTGGTTGGGTTTTTGGCCCAGGAGCAGAAAAAACAGTTTCAATCTCTGGTCTTACTAATTGTAGTGCAACATATGATTACTTTAGTTATGAAATAACTTTTAATTATGATTCAGCAGATATTTCTAATCTTTCTCAAAAAGGAGTAAAACCAATTGCTGGCCGATGCCTATACAATTAATTTTTAGGTTTGGACTATTAATTTAATTCTTTTGCATTATAATTATTATATGGAACAATCTTATATGGAACAGTCTAGAGGATTTATTTTATTTAGAGAGGAGGGCAATTCTTATTATTTTTTGATTTTACATTATAAGGCAGGACACTGGGATTTTCCACGAGGACACATTCAAGAAGGAGAAAACGAGCTAGAGGCGGCAATAAGGGAGTTAAAAGAGGAGACAAATATAGCTGATGTTGAAGTTTTAGATGGCTTTAGCTATAGCTACGAATATGATTTTTCAAACAATCAAAAACATAAAAAAGTTGTTCTTTTTTTAGCAAAAACAAATCAAAAAGATGTAAAACTTTCTTCTGAGCATACTGGCTGGAGATGGGAGAATTTTGAAAATACACTAAAACTTTTAACTTATCCTCATCCAAAAATTGCTTTAAAAAAAGCAATGGAATTTTTAGAAAAAGATAGAAGTTAAAGTTTTTTTTATATCTTTATTTTTAAATTTTTTGTTCTATTTTTTGTAAATAATAACTTGCATAGCAGACGGATTCAACATCATTGTAAAATGCTATCCAGAATGGATAAAGCTCCTGGGTTCTCTTTATAGATATAGTTGCAGTTTGAGCATAAGCCTGCATTGATTGTAGATTACTATTTTTTTTATTTTTTTCATATTCTTCTAATGAAATTTTAGCTAGGACCAACTGCGAAAAGAAATCAAAAATTAGATTTTTTTCTAAAAAATTTTCTGTAGCAGCTATTTTGTATATGTTTAATTCTCTATACGTATCTTCATAATCTTTAACTTTCCAATTATTATTATCAGCTTCTTCTAGCAAGGTATATGTTAAAATTAAAAAACTAAGATTAATTGACTGGTAATCGTCTAATATATTGTTTTTTATTAGCTCCTCTTTAAATTTTACTGTAAATTCAACAGCTTTTTGTTTTTTGTTTTTTCTTAAATAATATACTGCAAAATCTAATTTTTCATAAATTAGTTCATGAACCCAAAAACCATCCTTTTTTAATTCTAAAAAAAATTTTCTTGCCTCTTTAAGAAATTTTAAATATTCCCTGTTGTTGTTATCTCCTAAATAGTGCATTCTTATAGTTCTATTTTTTAATTTCTCTAAATAATCTTTGTAAACTATTTTGAAGTTATCTAAAACTCTTAGAAAATATTCTCTTGCTATTTTGAATTCTTTAGCCTTATAATGTTCTCTCCCTATTAAAAAATTTGCAACTATGCTATTTGATTTTAATTTTAAATATTGGTCTAAAAGTTCAAGTCTTTTACCTTCTGAACTTTCCTGTAGTATTTTTAATAATCTGTTTTGTTGACCTATTTTTTTTAGCTCATATTCTATCTCACTTTTTATTTCTATTAAAATATCCTCTTTTTTATTTTTGTTTTCATATCTTAAAAGAAAGTTTAGAAAGTCTGCATAAAGTAGGGTTTTTTTATCCTTTCTAATTTGCCAATAATTAAGTAAATATTCTATAGCCTCTATTTTTTTATCAGCCAAATACAAAACTTTTGCTAACTCTATCGGTTTATCTTCAAGTTTTTTATAGTGTTCCTCTTTTGGCTCTATTCTATAAAATATATTAGTCTGAGGATCCTTTTTTAATAAATAATACCATCTAGTGCGATCTGAAACTCGTTCTAACATAATAGTATTATATACCTAAAGGTTTTTATATTTTACACCTTTGTTTATTTATTATCACACTAAGGATATCTCCAATTTATATCTTTAATATTTTTGCATATTTCTTCTTCCTTTTTCTTCTTTTTTACTAATCTTTTATTCCTTCGGCAGTTATTTTAAACACACACTCTCCTTCTGGCATAGAGGGTGAATCTATAAGCCTAGCTATTCTTTTTTCGTCTTTACTTTTTCTTAGATAAAGTCTATAGGTTGCTGCATGAGCCAGTACATGCCCTCCTACTGGTGTGGTTGGATCTCCAAAGAGCATACCAGGATTGTCCATAACTTGATTGGTTACATAAACTGCAATATTGTACTGGTCAGCTAATTTTTGCAAATAATGAACATGCTTATTTAGCTTTTGCTGCCTTTCTCCAAGCGAGCCTCTGCCAACATAATCAGAGCGAAAATGGCTAGTAAGGGAATCTACAATAATTAATTTTATATTATGCTTTTTTATCATCTCCTCAGCCTTTTCTATTAAAATTATTTGATGGTCTGAATTTATTGCCTTTGCAACATGAATGTTTTTTAGAACTTTTTCAACATCCATTTTATTGGCTTGTGCAATTTGCATTATTCTTTCTGGTCTAAAAGTGCTCTCAGTATCTATAAACAGTACTCCACTCTCTGGCCCCAGGCCTCCTTCTTCAGGAGGCTTTTGTACATTTACTGCAAGTTGAAAACCAAGTTGAGATTTTCCAGAAGAGAATTTTCCATAAGCCTCAGTTATAGCCATGGTTTCAATTCCACCACCAATCAATGCATCCAAATTCTTAGAGCCTGTGGTTATTTTCTTAATATTTTTTCTTTTTTGGTATATTATATCTGCTGTTTCATAGCCCATCTCAAGAGCATCTCTAGCCGCAGAAATTATTTTTTTAGCTGTTTCAAGCCCTATTTCAGCAATTTCTTCTAATTCGTATGGTGAAGAAGCAGCGATTTTTTCAATATCAGTATATCCTGCCTTTTTTAGTTTTTCTGCACTTACTGGACCTATCCCTGGCAGATCTTCCAAATCAGTTATTTTTGATTTTTTTGTAGAAGAAAACTCTACTTTTTCTTCCTCTCCCTCTTTTTCTTTCATCTCTTCTTCTTGTGCATCAGATTTTCTTGCCATCTTCTCCCCCTATTTATCTACTTTTATCTTCGCTCGTTTTTAAACATTAAAAGTCGAAGGTTTCCAATCTTTATTGTATAAAATTCTTTTCCATTTTGCGAGATATTTTTCCAAGCAACTCCAACTTCCTTTAATGTAGTTCGGCCCTCTCTTTGATTATATTCTTGTTGCAGTATTCTAAACTCAGGTTGTTTGCTAGCACCAGTCTCAGCTTCTGCAGCTTCAGAAATTAATCCTTCAGAGGTTTCTTCCAAACCTTCTTGAATTTCTATTTTTTCTTCCTCTTCCTTCATTTTCTTCACCTCAGCTATTCCTAATCTAATATATTATTTATTAGCTAAATAAATATTAGCTAAGGGAAGCTTTCCAGTTGATTTTTATACTTATTACAACATTTTTTATTTGTAAAAACTATCTATTCTTAAAATTTAGTTAAAAATAAAAACAATTGTGCTGTTAAATTATTGGATAATTATGGCTGATGAACAAGGAAATTTAAAATTTGTAATTGCTGGTGTGGGTGGGGCTGGTTGCAATAGTATTATGCGTCTAAAAGACACAAGTTTTAGGCAAACCTCTTTTTTAGCTATTAATACTGATAAAAAGCAGCTGGATTTGATTTCAAATGCAAAAAAGCTTCTTATTGGTAAGGCATTTACCAAAGGCTTAGGAGCAGGAGGAGATCCTTCTATTGGTCAGAAGGCAGCTTTAGCATCAGAAAAAGAAATAAAAAAAGAATTAGAAGATGCAGACCTTATTTTTTTAATTACTGGAGTTGGTGGTGGAACTGGTTCTGGAGCTTCGCCAGTAATTGCACAAATAGCAAAAGAAAACAGCGAGGCTTTAGTGATTAGTTTTTGTTATTTTCCATTCAAATTAGAGCGAGCAAGAATTAAAAAAGCCCAAAGCGCAGTAGCCAAACTTTCTGATTATTCTGATACTCTTATCTTAATTGAGCACGATAAACTTGTAAACTGGGCAGAAAATGTTCCAATAAATGAGGCATTTAAGTTGGCTGACGATGTTGCAGCAAAAGCAGTGGAAGGTATTTTACACACTTTGTTAGAACCATCTTTAATAAATTTGGATTTTGCTGACCTTTCTGCTATTACAAAATCAAAAGGTTTAGGTATGATTTCCTATGCCCAAGATTCAGGTCCTCTAAAGGTTCATTCTCTTCCAGAAAAAGCTTTAAATAATCCCTTGTTAGAAGTAGATTTTTCAAAAGCTTCTGGAGCTTTAATTCATCTAACTGGCGATGAATCTCTAAGGCTTGGAGATGCAACAGAAATTTGCGAAAAAATTACAGAAAAATTAAGTGAGAGTGCTTCTGTTTGTTGGGGTGCGAGAATAGACCAAAATAAAACTGATTTTATCGAGGCCTTGGTATTATTTACAGGAGTTCCTTCTCCACTCTTATTAGACCCAGAAAAATACAATCCAAATATTTTATAAAATCTTTTCTCTTATTTTCTTTATATGTTTGATGTTCAGCAGATAAAAAACTCAGCCCACTATAGTCCAAATAAGGTTTTGTTCAAGCTTCTTAATTCTCAAGAAGATGGCCTAACTTATCAAGAGGTAGAAAAAAGACAAGAATATAAAAATAAACTTTTTGAAACCAAGAGCCCAACTGCTTTAGAATTGTTTTTAAGGCAATTTAACAGAATGACCTTTATTTTATTTGTCGCTGCAGCAATCGCATTTTTAATAGGGCATTATGTGGATGCTATAGGAATAACCCTTGCAGCTTTATTAGCAATGTTTTTTGGCTTTATTCAGGAATACAAGGCAGAAGAAAAATTAAAATTTCTCTATTCTCTTACTAAACCAAAAGCAAAGGTTTTAAGAGAGAAAAAAGTCCAAATTGTTGACTCAGAAGAGATTGTGATTGGAGATATAATCCTTGTCTCTGGTGGGGAATTAATCCCAGCTGATTGTAAAATATTAGAAGGAGATAATCTTTTGGCTGATCAGGCAGTTTTAACTGGAGAATCACTTGCAGTTCAAAAAAGCTCTATTGAAATAATAGAAAAGGAGAAGGATATAGCCGAGAGGTCAAATATTTTATATGCAGGTTCTTACCTATTAAAAGGAGATGCTAAAGCCATTGTTATTGCAACTGGTAAATATAGCGAATTTGGAAAAATTTCTCATGCTCTAAGCACTATTAAACAAGAGCCATCGCAGCTTTCTCATGATTTGGAAAAATTAGGTAATCTACTAGTAAAAATCTCACTTTTTTTTGTTGTTCTAATCTTCCTGCTTGGCTTGGTTAGAAAAATGGAACTAACCGACTTATTAATAACTTCTATTTTATTATTTGTTGCAGCAGTTCCAGAAGGGCTCCCAACAGTTTTAGCTATAACCCTTGCTTATGGGGTTAGTCGCTTAGCTAAGGAAAACGCAATAGTAAGAAAGCTCTCTGCTTTATCTACTGTAGCAAAGGTTTCAGTTATATGTGCTGATAAAACTGGCACTTTAACTTTAAATCGATTAAAATTAGTTAAAGCTTTTGTTTCTTTCAAGGATTTTGAGGATTTGGATAGTCAGACTACAAAAGCAGATAAGTCCTTATTTTTCTTAGTAGAAAAAGCGCTTCTTTCAACAAATATTTTTTTAGAACATAAAAAACATGCTGCAAAAGAAGAGGTAAAAGAGGTAAATGTAGCAGCTTCAGCTTTTGGAGATCCTCTTGAAGTTGCAATCGCAGATTTTTATTTAAAAGCTGGTGGAGAAAAAACTATTTTTAAAAAACATTTTGCAGTAGCAGAATTTCCTTTTGATTTTAAGAGGCGCTACTCTTGCTTTGTAAGAAAATCAGGAAATAAACTTATTGCATATTTGAAAGGAGCACCAGAAGAGATATTAGCCAATTGTTCTTACTATTTAGATGAAAATTTTAAGATCAAAAAATTAGATAAAACTACACTTTTAAAACTCGAAGAAAAAATCAAGTCTTATTCTCTTAACGCTATTAGAACAATTGCAGTGGCTTATTCTGTTCAAAAAGCAAAAAAAAGCTATAGTGCTGAAGAATGCGCAAAAAATTTAATCTTTGTTGGCTTTTTAGGATTTTTTGACCCCCCAGTGGAGGGGATACAGCAAACAGTGGAAAATGCAAAAAAAGCAAACATAGTTGTAATTATGATTACTGGAGATTCGCCAGATACTGCTTTAGCTGTTGCCCAACAAATTGGTATTATTGATATCTCTAAACCAGCCAAAGCAGTTTTAGGAAAAGAGCTAGAACATCTTTCTGATAATCTTATTGTTTCTACCTTACTAAATTCCAGGGTTTGTGCAAGAGCAACTCCTGAGCATAAGCTAAAAATAGTAAATGCATTTCAAAAACATGGCTATATCGTTGCACTTACTGGAGATGGGGTTAATGATGCTCCAGCACTAAAAAAAGCAGATGTTTCCTTTGCAATAGGTAAAGGAGGAACAGATGTTGCCAAATCAGTCTCTGATATTATTTTAGTTGATAATAATCTTCGAACAATTCTAAGGGCTGTGGAATATGGTCGAGCAACTTTTGAAAATATTCGGGCCTTTGTTTCTTTTCAGCTAACTACAAACATTAGCGCTTTATTTTTAATGTTTTTTTCCCAACTTCTAAACTTTGGAGCATTGTTTAAACCCTTGCAAATTCTTTGGATAAATGTTATTATGGATGGGCCACCAGCTTTGGCTTTAGGTCTAGAAAAGCCAAAAGAAGACATTTTATTTAGACCTCCTACTAGTAAAAAAGAGCCAATTATAGAAAGAAAAACTTTAATTGGAATGATTTTACACTCTTTATTTTTTGTTATTTCTTGTCTATTTGTCTTTTGGCTCTATTCTTCAACATTTGATAGCTCTAAAGCATTAAGTGCAGTCTTTAATCTTTTTGTTTTATTTCAGCTTGCTAATGCCTTGACTGTACACACTCCTAATCCATTTTTAAAAGACCTGTTTTCCAATAAATACTTACTTTTTGCTTTAATGGGGGTGTTAATTTTACATCTCTCAATTTTTGAAATAGATTTTTTAAGAGAATTTTTTGGAGTGCAAAAATTACTTTTGTTTGATTGGTTTATAGCAATTTTATTTTTACTTCTATTCTTTTTGTACTCGGATTTAATTAAAATTATAAAAAACTCGCTACTTAGTTAGCTCAATTAAAAAAGTCTAAAATCTTGGTTTGTTTAGAAGCTTTAGCTCTAGCTTTATTTTCTTTTTTTTCTTCTGTAGTTTTTTGTTCCATTTGTTTTTGGCTTTGCTCATTTTGAGTCTGCTGCTCTTTTTCTATAGTAGAGGTTGAAAGAACTTGTTTTTCCACTCTTTTTTTTACTTTGGTTTTTTCTGATAAATCCTTTACTATTTTTTTCATTTTCTGCTCTTTTCTAAAAGCAGACCAATAAAAGCCCTCATCTCTTGTGTTTTGGGCTATTAGTCCAAAAATTCTACCAAGCTTTGCTCTTCCTGCTCTCCCCCTTCGCTGTATAGCTCTAATCTCAGATGGAACTGGCTCATAAAATATTACATTATCCACTGTTGGTATGTCCAGCCCCTCCTCTCCAATAGAAGTAGCAACCAAAATATTAAATTTTCCCTCTCTAAATTCTCCAATAGTTTTAGCCTGCTGTTTTTGGCTAAAGCCCTCTTTTTTACCCATAAATGGCTCTGCAGCAAAACCATTTTTTCTTAATTGTTCAGCTATAAAATTTACCTGATCTCGATATTGAGAAAATATAATAAATTTTTCTTTTTGTGGTCTAGATTTTATAATCTCTATTAGTTTGTTTATTTTCGGATGTTCCTGTGCAGAATTTAATATTTTTTCAAATTCTACAAATAGCTGGTCTTTAAAAATTCTTTTTAGTGAAGCACTTTGTTTTCTTTTTCTTAACTTTTCAACAAATCTTTTAGCAGCCTCTATCCCCTGGCTTTCTATTAGTTCCAAAAGGTGAGTAAGACTAAAAACAGTAAAATAAAGCGAAAGGGCATGATACTTATAGCCACCTTCTATTGCAAAAATTTTTTCTTTTAATTCTATCAATTTTTTCTTACTTTTAAATGGAATCGTTAGGCCCATATTTTTTAGTCCTTCATAGTATTTTTCAATCATTTGCTCCAATATTTTTTTTAGCTTTAAAAGCTCAGGGCTTAGAGGGACCTTTATCCAAAATATCTCTAAGGGTTTTATGTATGGTGCAACATCCTTATCTTGAGAAGTTCTAATTTCAACATTTTCAATTCCAAGGGCCTGAATAATCTCTTCAATTTTTTTCTTCTGCCCTCCAGGGGAAGCAGTTAGGCCTAACACAATAGCCTTTTTCTCTTTTGCCACATTTGCAACAAAGGTATAAGCATATTTTCCAACAGCTCTGTGAGCCTCATCAAAAACTACAAGCCCAAAGTACCATTCAAAACGATTTTTTTTCAAATCATTTGCAATTGTTTGGGGAGTACTAAGAAGAATTTTTGGCTTGCTTTTATATATCTCCATTCTNTTTTTTGCAGATATTTGTCCAGAGAGCATAACTATTTGCTCTTCTGGCAAATCAAAAAATTCTTTCATTGTTTTATGGTGTTGGGCTACTAAGGGTTTGGTTGGAGCTAAAAACAAAACTGCTGAATTTTCTAAAATTTTATCAGCAACTATTATTGCTAAATATGTTTTTCCCATCCCTGTTGGCAGCACCACTAAGCTTGAGCCATTTTCTAAAACAGATTTTGCAATATTTAGCTGGTACTCTCTGGCCGGAGGGGCTGTACTTTTAATAAAGCTCATTATTTATTTTTAGGGTTTTGTTTTTAATATTTATTTTCATTGTATTTTTATGAAGCCTCTATCGATGTGGGAGTACAGCTTTGTTTTAGAAGAGGCAGCAGACAAAATAGTAGGCTCGTACTTAAAAAAAATTTATCAAATTAATCAAACAAAATTTAGTTTTGATTTTGGAAAATTTAGCCTTATTGTAAATCTTGGAAAAAACTTTTATTTAACTTCAAACCCTCCAGCTGCCCCAAAAGAGCCCTCCTCTTTTGTTATGCTTCTTAGAAAGCATCTAAAAGGAAAAAAATTAGAAAAATTTTACCAAGCTTGTTCTGATCGGTACTACAGATTAGATTTTAGCCATTCTTATAGTCTAATATTAAAACAATTTGCAAAAGGAAACTTGATTCTACTTCAGAATGGAAAAATAGTTTTGTTTTTTTATAAAGAGGAAGGTTTAGAAAAAGAAAAAGAGCTTTATTTTGAGCCAAGCAAAGAAATTCAGCCAGATATTTTTATTGGAAAAAAATATTCTTTTTTAGAGCCACAAAAGGCAATAAATCAAAAAATAAAAGAATTTTTTGTATATAAGGACGAGGTATATGTTTTGCCAGAGCCTAATTTTGATACTGCCAAGGCAAAGACTTTTTCCACACTTTCAGAAGCAGTAGAATTTTTAGAGCTTGAGCAGCAGCAGCTAAGCCAACAAAAAGAGCAAAAAAATTTACAAGAGCTAAAAAAACTAAAAAATAGGCTTTTTTTTCAGGAGCAGTCCTTGGCTCAAACAGAGAAAAAAATCCAGAATTTAAAAAAATCAATTGACTATATTAAAAACAACATCCAATTAATCCAAGAAAAACTAATGCAAAATAAAAATTCTAAAAAAATAACTATTACAATAAATTAATTTTTGTTGCTGCTTTTAGCTAAAAGCAATTTAAATTTTTTTACAAAATTATTTTACATGGAAGTTGAAAAGGCTTTGGATGTTCAAAAGAAACTAGAATATATTGTAGAAATTCTAAACTCTTCTGAGGATTATAGGTATTTAAACCAATTTAGAATAATTTGCATGCGCTCATTTAAATCTAAGGCCAGGGCATATGCAAGAATTTGGGCTTTTCCAAAAATCTGGCAAAAGGCTCTTGATGTTGGAACATTTTATGTAATTGAGGTTTTGGCAGAGAATTTTGATAAACTTTCAGAAGAGAAAAAAGAACAAGTTTTGATTCATGAGCTGCTACATATTCCAAAAACATTTTCAGGAGCATTAATTGAGCACAAAAATCACTATAGACCAATCAACCAAAACACAGTTCTAAAGGTTTGGAAAAAATATAAGGAGTTAGAATTAAAAACAAACAAAATCTAAAAAGAATACTTTGCTAATTTTATATATGATGGTTTTGAGGCTCTAAAAAAAGCAATTACTAGCTCCATTCTAAATTGTCTGGCAAGTGCTAACTTTGTTTCTAGCTCCTCTATCTTTAAGTTATCTGAAATCTTTAGAAAATGTAAAATAATCTGAGCTCGTTCCTCTTCTCTTCCTACTCCTGGAGCATAGACAAACCAATAATTTGGATCAAAGTTATTAAATCTAACAACTCTTCCAAGACTTCTAATTTCTTTATAAACTAAATATCTTTGCTCAGCTTTAAAAGCAGCCTTTTTATCTTCTGCTAATTTTAAAATTTTTTGTCTCAATCTTTTTTTATATTCCTCTTCTTTTCCTTCTACTTTTTGTTCTTTTTTTTGCTCCTCTTCAAATTTTATTAAATCCAAATCCAACAAATAGCATGCCTCAAATGGATGGAGAACTAATTTTTTATCTATAATCTTTCCAAAGCCAGCAGAACTAAATTTTTCTATTTCTTCTTTTAAATAACAAACTATTTCTTTATTTTTTATTTCTGCCATAAATTAGTTTTTTCAAATAAAATTATAAATTCTTTTTTTTCAAAATTAGTTTATGGTAAAACTTTATGATACTTTAAGCGGGCAATTAAAGGAGGTTTACCCTCATAGCTCTGATACAATCTTTATGTACGTTTGTGGTATTACTCCCTATGATGACACTCATATTGGGCATGCACGAACTTTTGCATCTATAGATATTTTAAGAAGATATCTTGAGTATACCAATCAAAAAGTCTATCATATTCAAAATGTTACTGATATTGATGATAAAATAATAAACAGAGCAAAAGAGCTTAAGAAAAAACCATTAGAAATTTCTAATTACTATGATTTAAAAAGTAGGGAGTTGCTTTCCAAATTAGATATTTTGCAGCCACATATCATGCCAAAAGTATCTCAAAGCATAGAGCAGATTTTAGATCTAATTGAAAAAATTCTAAACAATGGTTTTGCTTATATAAGCAAAAGCGGGATTTATTTTGATGTTTTAAAGTATAACGGCTCTTATGGTGAGCTTTCCAAGCAAGATTTAGAAAAAATAAAAGCTGGGGCTAGAATAGAGCCAAAAGAAGATAAAAAAAATCCAGCAGACTTTGCTTTATGGAAATTTGAAAAAGAAGAAGGGGCTACCTTTCCTTCCAAATGGGGAGAGGGCAGGCCAGGTTGGCATATTGAGTGCTCTGCAATGGCAATGAGTTGTACCAAAGGCAAGCCCCTTGATTTGCATGCTGGAGCAAGAGATCTTATTTTTCCACACCATGAAAATGAAATAGCTCAAAGCCATGCTGCTGGCTATAGACCTTTTTGTTATCATTGGCTTCATACCGGCTTTTTAGTAGTAAATGGAGAGAAGATGTCTAAATCTTTAGGCAATTTTATAACTTTGCAAAAAGCTCTTGAGGATTGGTCAGCACCTGTTTTAAGGCTTTTTTTTGCTCTTAGCCACTACTCTTCTGCTCTAGATTTTTCTAAGGAAGGAATTGAAAGTAGCTTTAAAACCTATCAAAATATTAAAAGCTCGCTTTTTATAGTGGAGCAGAAGTTTTTTACTATTTCTCCTTCTGCCAAAGAGGAAGAGCAGTTTTTAGAAAAAATAGAACAAAACAAACAAAAATTTTTGTCTCTTTTGGAAAATAATTTGCAAACTCCTGAAGCAGCGGCAGTACTTATTGAATCAGCTAAAGAAGTATCTAAGGCTTTTGAATCTGGCAAATGCTCCTATTTTGTTTTAAAAAGAGGGGCAAAAACAATAAAAGAGCTATTTGAAATTTTAGGAGTAAAGCTAACTCCGCCAACTTTAGCTCTCTCCAAAAAAGAAATCGAGCAACTTATACTAAAGCGACAGCAAGCAAGGCTTAATAAAAATTTTGAGGAGGCAGATAAAATTAGGCAAATTCTGGCAAGCAAAAAAATAGTGCTAGAAGATAGCGCTTTAGGCACTATTTGGAAAATAAAAGAATTTTAAAGCAAAAATAAGTAAAAAAATTGCTTATTTTTCAAAAGAAAGTATTATAAAGTTTAAAATTTAAAAATAATTTAGGTGATTTAATGATTTTACCTAAAGCATCAGTAGAAAAACTAATTAGAAGTGCAGGTGCTGAAAGGGTTTCTGATAGTGCTTCTTTAGAACTTTTGGCAATATTGGAAAAAATTGGCCAGGATATTGCTCAACAGGCAAAAATTTATGCAACTCATGCTGGCAGAAAGACAGTGGTGGACCAGGATATAAAGCTAGCCTATGAAAACTTATATAAAAAATAGTGATCGGCTGCCTTTATTTTTTTGTACTTTTTTGCTTTTTAGTAGCTGCCTTCTTTGCTGTAGGTTTTTCCTTTCTTTCTTTGCCTTTTTCTTTTTTAGTCTCTTTCTTTTTTTCTTCCTCTTGCTCTTCTTGCTCTAAAAACTTTTCAAGTTCTTTTTCTAATTCTAACTCTTCTTCCTGCTCCTCTTTCTCTTCTTTTTCTATTTTTGGTTCTTGTTTTTCCTCTTCCTCTTGCTTTTTAGGTTTTTCTTTTTTTGTTTTTTTCTTTTTTTGAGTTTTTTCCTCTTCCTCTGGCTCTTGCTCTAGAGCTGGTTTTTCATAGGATATTGCACTTTCTGGAGGGATTTTCTGCTCTTGCCCTCTTTTTTTAAGCTCTAGACGCAATTGTTCTAATTCTTCAATAGTCTTTTTTATTGCTTCATCATCAATCTCTTCTTCTGCAATCTCCTCCTCTTCTAGCTCCTCTTTTTCAGCTTCTTTTTCAAATTCGTCAACCATAAATTTTTGTTCTTCCTCTTCTTTTTGTTCTTGCTCTTTCTGCCAAGAGGACCTTTCTGCTAATTGTTCAATTTTCTTTTGCTCTCTATTAATTTTTCTTCTTTTTTCTAAAAGAAGAGAAGTTTTTTGCTCGATTTCTTCTTCACCTTCCTCTTCAGCTTTTTGCTCTTCTTCCTCTTCTTCTCGTTGGTCTGCTTGTTGCCAGCTTTGTTTTTCTAAAGTCTCTTGCAACTCTTTGGAATATTCTTTAGATTCTTCTTTTACTGCACTAGCAGCTGGGCTAATATATACTTCTTCCTCTTCTTTTTTCTCTATTATTTTTTTATAAACAAAATAGGCTCCAATTAAAGCTCCAATAAGTATAACAAGACCTCCTATATTATAAATAAGGCCTAAATCAAATTCCTCCCTTTTTTGGCTTTCTGCTGTTTTGGGCTGCTGCTCTGTTGTTTGATTTTTCTGCTGGGCTTGTACTTCAATCAATTCCATTAGGTTTAGCTGCTGAGCAATACTTTCAACAAAATATTTACCTTCTTCATCTACTAAAAAATTTATTTTACCTTCTTTATCAGTATAATATTGTACTTTCTGCCCACTAGGTTTTCTTATTGTAACTGCAATATTTGCTGCCTCTTTTCCTTCTAAATCAACAATTTGAACAATTACTTTTTCTCCAACTCTAGCAATTTTTGGTCCATAAATTTTATATATCTCTTTTCCTGAAGGTATACTAAAGTCTAAAGCTGTGCTATACTGTCTTAAAAACCTTTCACATTCTATTTTTGTAGCTATAAATAATTTTATCTGTCTTTCCTCGCCAACATCTAGAGCTCCTAAATCCCACTTATAATAATTTCCTTCAACAGCAGTAGGTTTAAGACTAAATTTCACATCTATATTGTTTGGAATAAAAGAGCTATCCTGTTCTAGTAACATTCTTTGCTTTGGAATTTTTGTATTTTTTAGCTCTAGAGTTAGTAAACTATTATATCTTTCTGTTTTTGCCCCAGTGTTTGGGTTTATTATCTCTTGCAGCTCAATAATACAATTTTTTGTTAGAAGAACATCTCCTTTCTGCATTGTAGATATCTCATTTTGTATTATAGTCCCATTAACTATGCTAAATAAAAAAATCAAAATAAAAAAATTTGTTTTAAATACTCCCACAGTCTCACTCCATATTTATAATCATTTTTATATATTTTATATAATATAATTGTTAGAAAAAGTTTTTAATTGTGGCTATTGCCATACCTGCCATTTATTTGTCCTCCAGCCTTCTTATCCTTTTTTCTTTTTTTAGAGAATTTTTTATTTTTAAAAAGTGGAGGAGGAGGAAGTGGTTGGGTTTTTGCCCAATCTGGCCTACTTACAAAAGAAAAAAATTTTTCTCCCTCCTGGCCTACTTTTATAGCCCTTGAAGTTTCTATATCCACTATCCAATATTTTTGCTCTCCTATAGAGAATTTAGTTAGCAATATATTTTTAATCTGGCTCAAACTTGGCCCTGGGGTTTTAGAGGAAGTTATTAAAAAGCATATGTTTGAATTAGACTGAACTAATTTTTCTAAGCTCTCTATTATTGCTTTTTCTCCTCCAAATTGTAGCTCTATAGCTATTTGTTTTCCTTCAGTATTTTTAAAACATAAAAACAATGGAGACTGAACTGGAAAAAATCCAAAATTTTTTGCTATTGCACTATACTCTTTTTCAAGATTTTCTAAAATATTTTGTTGTGGTTTTTTTAGCTTAATTATTTGCTCTTCCAAATCCATTAATTCTTATTTGAATTTTTAAGTTTAAAAAGCTAAAGAGTAAAGTTTTTTTATTCTCTAGTCCAACCGTGAGAATTTTATATATTTTCAGAGTATAAATTTTATGAATCTTCTTACTATCAAAGAAGGGGAATTATTAGTAAAAAAGGCAAGAGAGGCAGTAGAATTGTTTTTAAAAAGCTCCATAGAGGCAGAGCCTTTAGTTGGCGGAATATTTGATAAAAATTTAGGAATTTTTGTAACCATTCTTTCCTATCCTGATCATGAACTTAGAGGCTGCATTGGTTTTCCATTCTCTTCTTATACTCTAGGAAAAGGAGTGGTGCTAGCAGCAAAGGCAGCAGCAACAGAGGACTATAGATTTGAGCCTTTAGCTATCGAAGAATTAAAAAAAGTTATTTTTGAAACAAGCGTGCTTTCTGAGCCAAAGCTTCTGACAGTTCAGCCAATACAAAGAGAAAAAGCAATTAAAATTCCTGGAGATGGATTAATTATTCAATATGGTTTAAACAGCGGCCTTCTTTTACCTCAGGTAGCAGTGGAACACCATTTTAGTGCAAAAGAATTTTTAGAAGCTGTTTGCACCAAAGCTGGTCTTCCAGCTCAAATGTATCTTTCTAGCAGCGCAAAGCTCTACACATTTGGAGCGCAAATTTTTTTAGAGGAAAAACCAGAGGGAAAAATAATCGAAAAAAAATTAATATTATAATGTTTTTTTGTTAATTATTATCTGTGTGTTTGTGAGGTTTATGAAAATAAAATTAAAAAAACAAGCAGATGGCTGGAGCCTTTTTTTTCCAAAGCAATATCTTGAAGTTTTTAGTCAAGAAGAAGAATTGGAAAGCTTTTTTTTATCCAAAGATTTTTTGATTCTAACAACAAAAAAATCTTTTGAAAAATTAAAGTCAATATTTTTAGAAAACCAAAAAGAGGAAAAAGAAAGTTCTATTCAGCAAAAGACTAAACAAGATCAATTTAGTAATTTGAGCGCAGAGCAATTAGCAGTATTGGAAAAATTATCTAAAATAAAGTTTTCCTCTCGTACTTTTAGCTACATTCAAAAGGTTTTTAGTCAAAAAGAAAAAGAAGTTTTAAACTCTTTAATAAAATTAGGTCTAGTGCAGCTTTATAAAGACCAGTCAAAGTATCCTCAAGGAGTTTATAATATAAATAAGATTTTTTATGAGCAAAAGCCATCATTACAGGCTTTGGAGCAATTAGAAAAATTTGGCTATCTGGTTTTTTCTGATTTTAATGAAGCAAAAAATTTTTTTGAGAAAAACAAAGAAAAGCTCCAGCAGCTTTCTATAAAAACATTAAAAGGCTATGACAAAAAATTTTATGTTGTTCTTCCATCTTTTTTAGATAAATTTAGCCCACCAATTTTAGAGCTGGTTGAAAAAGAGCCTCGCTCAATAAATTTTTTAGAGGAGAGGCTGCAGCTTCCTTACGAGGGAATTCTCTCTGTTTTGATGTTTTTGGCAGAAGATGGTTTGGTGTTTGAAAAATCCAAAGGCTTTTGGCAAAAAGCTTAATTTAAAAAAGCATTAAATAAGTTTTCTTGGTTAGTTTTTTATGGAAAAAAATAAAAATCAAATAACTATTAGAGATCCAATACATGGACAGATCGATCTATTTGATTATGAAGTAAAACTTTTGGATTGTGATGTTTTTCAAAGATTGAGAGGGATAAAACAAGTTGGTCTAACTTATCTGGTTTATCCTGGGGCCCAGCACAGCCGCTTTGAGCATTCAATCGGTTCACTTTATTTGGCAGATAAATTTGCAAATTCTTTAGCAATTAACAACCAAAACAGAGTTTATCTTAGGCTGAGCGCTTTACTTCATGATTTGGGCCACAGTTGTTTTTCTCATGATTCAGAAGCAGTATTAAAAAAAGAATTAGGTATAAATCACGAAAAATTAACAAAAGATTTTATAAAAAATACTTCGATAAAAGATGTATTGAATGATTATTCAATAAGTATCAAAAAATTAATCGACTTTTTAGATGGTAAGGGCTTAGGATCACTTGTTTCTTTTGATGTTGGTGCAGATAGACTCGACTATCTTTTAAGAGATTCTTATTATACTGGGGTTGCTTATGGAGTAATTGAATGGGACAGAATAATTTCAACTTCAAAATGGAAAAACAACAGACCAATTATTGGAGCAGGTGGTTTAGAAGCAGCCGAATCGGTAATACTTGCAAGATTTTTGATGTTTCATACGGTGTATTATCATCATACTATTAGAATTGCTCGTTCCATGTTTCAGAGAGCTTTAACAATCGCTCTAAAAGAGAAATTAATTGGGCTAAAGCAGCTGAAAACTTTTACAGATCTGGAGCTTTTAGTAACTCTTAAAAATTGTTCTAATAAAGATTGCAGTTTTCTTATCTCTTCAATTTTAGAAAGAAAACTATTTAAAAGAGCGGCTGTAGTAGAATGGGAAAAATTAAATTCTAGCCAAAAAGAATTTGTAAAAAAAGAATTAGACAAATTGCTAGAAGCTGAATTTTCAAACAATGCAATTTTAATTCTGCCTGAAAATTTTTCTTCTTCAATAAATTTGAATGTAGAAGATAAAAGCGGAAAAATTCAAAAGTTAGAACAAGTCTCACCTTTTGTTTCCTCTCTTTTTGAAAGTGCTGCTAAAAAAGCAAGCTTAATTATTTGCTCAAAAAAAGACTTGGTAAAAAAAGTAAAGCAAAAAGTAAGCACTTGGCTAAACTTAGATTAAATTTGCTGAACTTAGGTTCAAATTTTTAGATTAAATTTAGTTTAAATCAATAAATATTTTTAAATATCTTATTTACAATATTTTTATATGGCTAAACTCAATCAAATTTATTCACAAGCAGGTATTTTAGGTATAACACCAAATACAAATATGGGTGGATTAAAGGTCGAGCCAAAAGTAGCAGCAGCCACCTTCTTAGCAATTATTCTTTTTATAAAAGTAATTGGAATTTTTTTAAAAAAAATGAGCTAGCTTTAAGGATTTGGGGAAATAACTATTTTTTGCTCTTCATACCAAAGATATAATTTTGAGCCATATTTTCCGCTCTGTTGTAATTTTATTGGACAGATAAACTCCCTTTCTTCTCTTAATGAGCCAGATTCAAAGACTAAAGTTTTTTCATCTTTCTGTGTTATACTCAGCCCAATATTTGAAAGAGATAAAGTATAGTAATTTCCTTCGCCTAAAATGCAGGCTTGATTTGCAAATTCAACAATTTGATCTGCTTGCATGTTAAGTAATCCACTATATGCTGCTTTTTTTTGAGTTTTATCAATTATGTTTACTGTTGCTAGAGCTATTAGTACTAAACTTAAAGAAATTAAAAAAACTAGTAGTGTTTCCACTGTTATTTGAGCTCTTTTAGCCATTGTCTTTTCCTTAAGCCTGACAGGTATTTGTTGTAGTGTCACAAGTCCAGCTTGGGTCGATAGCTGTACAATCAGCATCTATTTGGCAGACTATATTCGCAGGATTTGGATTAGTCATATTTACTATTTTCTGTGTTTTCTCTTCAGTGCTTTTACTCAATGTTTTTACATTAGAGCTTAATTGTGAATATATTATAAAGACTAGGCCTAAGATTAAGACTAGAACTATGAGCATCTCAGCAGAGATCTGACCTTTTGCCATCTTTTCACCATTTTTTTTTCTTCTCTATACTTTATAATTTTTTCTAAAGTTTTTTTCTAAAGTTTTTGGCTGGTTAGCTTTAGGCAGTATTATTAAAAAGGCCCATTCTTTCTTTTTCACATTTTTCAAGATTTTTATTCCACTCTTCCCAGCTTTGTGGGTGGCAACTAACATTCTTTATCTGGTAGTTAGAAGAAGAGCACATTTTCTTAACGCTTTCATCACAATTAGCTATTGTTTCTTTTTTTGTTTCTCCTCCTACTGTCTGGCTAAAGCTAAGGGTGCTATTTGCATAAATATCTTGGCATTCAAAATAGCAACTACAAACAAATTTAGGCGGATTGTAACACCCACTAAAAAAGAATATAAAAAATAAAATTAAATTTTGCAAGATTGTCTTTGCCATATATTTTTTTCTTTTCACCTAAAACTTTAAAAATTTCATTTTTTTTACTATAAATATGTTTTTAAATTTTAAAAAAGGCTTTATTTTTTCTTTAGATGCTTTTATTGCTTCGATCATAATATTTTTTACTTTACAATATCTAGTTTTTCTAAGCTATAGTCCATATAGTTATTTTCATTCTTTTAGACAAGCAAAATTTTTCGCAATAGATACTTTAAATTCTCTTTCTTTGCAAGATTATGAGAATAAATC
>JAOAJF010000006.1 GCA_026414325.1 Microcaldota archaeon | reverse complement strand
AAATCTATTTTGAAAGAAATAACTTCTAGATTAGAATTTTTGATAAATGTTGGATTGGACTACATCACACTTTCAAGAATGGCCAAAACTTTGTCCGGAGGAGAAGCTCAAAGAATTAGGCTTGCAACTCAGATAGGCTCAAATCTTAGTGGGGTTATTTATGTTTTAGATGAGCCTTCCATTGGATTGCATCCTCGAGATACCTCTAAACTAATTGCCACTTTAAAAAATTTACGAGATATAGGAAATACTATTATAGTAGTAGAGCATGATCCAGAGACAATAAAAAATGCTGATTATATTGTGGAGTTAGGACCAGGAGCTGGAGAAAAAGGCGGCCAGGTTGTATTTTCCGGAGAGAAAAAAGATTTTTTAACAAATCAAAAATCTCTTACAGCAAAATATATTAGAGGAGAGAAAAAAATTGCAATGCCAGCAAAAAGAAGAAAGCCTCAAGGATGGCTAAAGCTTGTTGGGTGTAAGAAACATAATCTCAAAAATATAGATGTAAATTTTCCTTTAGGGGTTTTTTGTGTTATTAGTGGTGTATCTGGCTCTGGCAAATCATCTTTAGTATCAGAAACGCTCTATCCAATATTAGAATATTGGACAAAAAACAAAGAGGTAAATACACTTTCTTTGTGTGATAGAATTGAGGGAATAGAACAAATTAAACGAGTAGTAAATGTTGATCAAAGTCCTATAGGTCGTACTCCTCGTTCTAATCCAGCAACTTATGTAGGAGCATTTGGGCCAATAAGAGAGTTGTTTGCAAGATTGCCTCAATCTAGAGAAAAGGGTTGGAGGCCCGGTCGTTTTTCTTTTAATGTTGCAGGAGGAAGATGTGTAAAGTGTGAAGGGGCTGGTTTAATAAAAATAGAGATGAATTTTTTGCCAGATCTCTACATAGTCTGTGATGAATGTCAGGGGCAGAGATATGATAAAGAGACTCTAGCTATAAAATATAAAAATAAAAATATATATCAGATTTTGGAAATGAATGTAGAAGAAGCTATAAAATTTTTTGAAAATATTCCTCAGATTAAAAATAAGTTGCAAACCCTTTCTGATGTTGGTTTGGATTATATAAAACTCGGCCAGAGTGCAACGACATTATCAGGAGGGGAAGCTCAAAGAATAAAACTTGCTGCAGAATTAACTAATAATACTATAAATAATACAATTTATATTTTAGATGAGCCTACTACTGGATTGCATTTTGCAGATGTTAAAAAGCTCTTGGATGTACTAAATAGTTTAGTAGAAAAAAATAATACTGTTATTGTTATAGAACATAATTTAGATGTTATAAAATGTGCAGATTATATAATAGATTTAGGACCTGAGGGAGGAGAAGAAGGTGGAAAAATAATTGCAGAAGGAACTGTTGAGGAAATTATAAAAACTCCCTCAAGTTATACTGGTCAATACCTTAAGAGGTATATTAATGGAGGATGAATTAAAAATCAAAATAAAAAATTTACCTAAAGAAAGTGGAGTATACATATTCAAAAACAAAGACAATGAAGTGATCTATGTAGGAAAAGCAAAAAACATTAAAAAAAGAGTTTTAAGCTACTTTTCTAAAGAGCAGAGTGGAAAAACACTAGTGCTTGTAAAAAATATAGCAGATATAGAAAGCATTATTACAAATAATGAATATGAGGCACTACTATTAGAATCAAATTTGATAAAAAAATATTATCCTAAGTATAATGTACACCTTAAAGATGCATCTAAAGAAAGATATGTTGTAATTACAAATGAGGATTATCCTAGGCTACTTATTCTAAGAAAAAATAGAGTAGGTAGAATTAAAAAAATTAGTGGAAAAATATATGGACCATTTTTATTTGGAGATCCAAAAGCATTATTTATCAAAACTTTGAGAAAAATTTTTAAGATAAGAATTTGTAATACCATGCCAAAAAAAGTTTGTTTACAATATTATTTGGGAAATTGTGACGGTCCTTGTGAAGGAAAAATAACTAAAGAGGAATATCAAAAAAATGTTGAAAAATTAAAAGAAATTTTAGAAGATGAAAATAAGATAGTGGAATATATTGAGGAAATGAAAAACAAAATGATTGAGGAAGCTAAACAACAAAATTTTGAAAAAGCAATAATAATAAGAGATTCTATAACGAGTTTAGAAAATTTGATAAGTAGACAAAATATAGAAAAAACTGCTGCTGCTAATGAAGATTATATTGTCATAGTTCAAGATGGAAAAAAAATATATGCACAAATTTGGAGAATGATAAGAGGAGTAATATCACAGAGGGAAAAATTCTCTTTTGAGATTATGGAGGAGGATGGAGGCGAGGAATTTATCAAAAGATATTATCAGAATAATTTTATTCCGAATAAAATTTTTATTAATAAATTGCCAAAAAGCAAGAAATTATTAGAAAAATATCTAAGTCAACTTTCAAAAAAAGAAGTTAGAATAGTAGATGGAATAAAATCTAAAAATAAAAATCTAATTGAACTTATACTAAAAAATATTAATATAGAAAAAGCTAAGGGAGGAATAGACCTAGCAGTAATAGAATTAAAAGAAGCTCTTAAACTAAACAATTATCCAATCAATATAGAGTGTTTTGATATATCAAATTTAGGAAAGGAGGCTATCGTTGGTTCTATGGTAAGATTTGAAAATGCAAAACCTAAACAAGAAGAGTATAGAAGATTTAAAATTAAAACCACTGAAATTCAAAATGATTTTCAATCAATAAAAGAGATTGTTTTTAGAAGGTATTTTAAACTGAAACTAGAAAAAAAGCCTTATCCAGATTTAGTACTAATCGATGGAGGGATAAATCAGCTTAGAGCTGCTCAACAAGCTTTAGAAGAGCTTGGAATAGAACTAGAGCTTTTTTCTTTTGAAAAACAAAATGAATTAATATATAGTACCAAAAATTTGCAACCTATTGATATACACACATTTAAAGAGGCTTTTTTACTTATAAAACATTTAATAAAAGAGGCTCATAGATTTGCATTAGAATATAATAAGAAATTAAGAAAAAGTATCTAATCTAATTTTCAATTTGTTTTAATAAAAGAAGTAAGCTGGGTAGTTTAGAAATATTTAAAATTGGTTTTTCTACTCTTAGATAATCATCTTCTAATCTTGGGCAAGCAGTTGTGATAAATACATCAAAAAAATTAAAGTCTTTTAAAGCCTCAAAATTTACTTCGTTGGTTATTAGAATAAAAACTTTTTTATTAAACTTTTCTAACCTTTTTTTTGCCAGCATAGCTGCTTTTAAATTAAATTGTCCAGATTTTGTTGATACTATGATTCCTATATTTTTTGCCTGAAGGGCAGCTAGTAGCATACCCTTTTCTCTTTTTTGTTTTTTTAAAAGTTCCTCGTCAAGAAAATAAGATTGCTTTACAAATGGATTTATTACAAAAATTTTTTTAGAGGAGGACAGGCCAAGAGGATGAAAATTTCCACCCCCTATATAGACAATAAGATCGACCTTATTTGCAATATTATCTGCAGCAAGACTATCACAGCCTAAAACTTGTCCTTCGAATTGAGTTAACTTTCCTTTGGAGCTAAAAACTTCAAAACCTTCCTGGATAAAAATCTTTTTAAAATCAGAAAATTGATGAATATGTGAAACATTTGTTATTAGTCCTATTTTTTTGAAATTTTTAATTTTTTTAATTTCTTTTTTTATAAGATTTAAGTCTACGTCTATAGGATATAATTTATACTCTACTTCAATACCTTTCACTTCATGAAATTTACAATGCCCATAGTGGATAATCTTTTTTGCTTTAATTTTTTTTGCTTCGTCTAAGGCTAAATCACACCCTCCCCAACAAGGAGAAGCAGAAATAAATACCTCATGGCCTTCTTTTTCCAGCTTTTCTGCCTCTATTTTGGCGATTTTTTTTAAACCTTCAGGAAACTGAAGAAGAATTCTCATAAATTTATCTCCTCACTCTAAGAGATAATGAGTTTAATATACCTTTAAGACTATCCCAGAATGTTATTAAAAGTCCAAAGAGAGCGATTATATTTAAGAAATTTAATTGGCTAGGAAGATTTAGCTGATTAAAAATTACTGGCATTAGAAAATAGGTTAAAATAAAAAATATTGAAAAAAGAAAATTCCAAAAAAGCTTTTTAGAAAGTTTTTCTTGCGTAGAGGAAGTGGTGCGCGCTAGAAAAACAGAAAAAATTGCATCTAAAAATAATACGAGTTGATTTACAAGCTGTAAAAAGGTTGGTAAAAACAAAGCGATAATTAAAACTAAGAACAAATAATTAATCGGAACATAAGTTCCGAATATGGAGATGGTTGTGTTTCCTACAAATTTGAAAATTAAAAATATCAATGAACCAGAAAGAGCATAATTCTTTAGGTTTTGAATAAATTCTATAAATATTTTTCTTGCCTTTATAATGTAAGGCCCCCTTCCTTCAAACTCTCCTAAAACATCCAAGACATAGCTCTGTAGTTGTGGAATATAATTGAAAAATTTGATCCTATAGGCTAAACGATAGCCATAGTTAGCTATAGATGGAACTGCTTTTACTAAAAAGGATGAACAGATAGTTGAAAGAAGTAAAACTCCTGCAAAAAATGAAATAAAATCAAAATTAGAAAAATAGCTTAATTCTCTTCCAATAATTAGGCTAAATTCGCTGATTGAAGCAAACATTGCTCCTGCAAATAAGGCTTTTTTTGGATCATAACCTGCCAGATAAATAGAGAAGGCAGTTATAAAAAAAGAAGCTAAAGAAAATAATAAAGAAACAATAAGAATTTGTGCAAAATTAGATAGTAAAAAGGATGGTGAAATCAACAAACCTAAAGACAAAAAGAAATAAGAAACAAAAGCATAAGAAAATGGAGAAATTACTCTTTTTGCTATTTTTTTTATAGGAAGAGAGGAAACCAAACTGCCGGCTAAGAAAGCACCAATAGATGGAGAAAGACCAATAAGATTAGAAAGAATAGAAAATATAGTAGTGAGACCTAAGATTAAAAGGATTATATTTTCTTCATCTATATGAATTTCAAAAAATTGGATTACCCTTTCTAAAATATTTCTAATTATTATATAAATAAAGCTTAGAATAAGAAAAGAAAAAAATAAGGGCAATAAGAAAATTATTAAATTAAAAGGAAAATCTAATTCAAAAATATTTCCAAAGATTTGATTTTTTATAGCAAAAAGAACAGTAAGTATAATAATTGCCACTAAGTCCTGAATAATTAAAATAAAAACAGGTATAGAAAAATCAAAACCTGTGATTTTTGAACAACTACGAAGATGATTTACAAAAACGGCAGTAGAAGAAAATGAAAAAGCAAAAGCAAAAAAAATGCTTAAAAATACATCTTTAAAAATGAAAAAAGCTATTTCATAACCTAATAAAAATAGAAAAATAAAAGAAAAAACATAACTAAATAGTATTCTAGATAAAGAACCAAAAAGATTTCCTATTGAAAAATCTAAACCCAAAGAAAATAATAATAGAGATATTCCAAATTCTGCTAAAATTTTTATAGTCTCATTGTCTGAGACCAAAGCAAAAAAATTTGGACCTATTAGCATACCCACTAATAGTAAACCCACTACTGCTGGCTGCCTAACTTTACTTGAAACTAAGCCTCCTAAAAAAGAGAATAAAGAAAATAAAGCAAATGAAAAGAAAAATTGATCTAATAAAGACATAGTAATCCTATTTTAGATTTTTAAATTTTAGTTTAGTCTTTCTCTATTTTATTTTGGAGCTCTGAAAGGCGATTTAAAAGTACTTTTAGCTCTGCGCTTGCAACTATTTTTCTAGTTCTTTCTATTGCATCTGGGTTTACTGAGATAGAGGTTATTCCAAATTCTACTAGCTTTTCTGCAAATTCCGGATAAACTGAAGGTGCTTGCCCACAAAGAGAACAAGTTACATCGTATTTTTTACATATTTTGATAACTCTTTCGATAGATTTTAATACAGCAGCATTTCTTTCGTCAAACTCTTCGGCTAGAGTAGAATTATCTCTGTCAATTCCTAAAAGCAATTGAGTTAAATCATTTGTGCCAATAGAAACTCCGTCAATACCTTCTTTGCAAAAGTCTTCGATTAAAATAACAGTTGATGGTACCTCAACCATAATCCAGAGCTTGAAATCTCTTGTTTTATGAATTCCATTTGCTTTTAGAAGCTCTTTTATAGCTCTAAGCTCTCCTATTCTTCTTACAAAAGGAAGCATAAGCCAAAGATTTTTCATACCAAATTCATCTCTAACTTTTTTAATTGCTTGAAGCTCTAATGAAAAAACTTCTGGCTCTTTTATGTATCTTGCACAACCCCTATAACCCATCATAGGATTAGCTTCCTGTGGCTCGTATTCTAAACCTCCTTCTAAATTTCTATATTCGTTTGTTTTAAAATCAGTTGCTCTATAAACTACAGGACGAGGATAAAATGCGGCTGCGAAAATTTTTAGTTTTTCTGCTAATTTTTCTACAAATTCTTTTTGTCTTCCTTCTTTGATAACTTTCTTGGGATGAACCCCAATATCAGCTATCATAAATTCTGCTCTTAAAAGCCCAACTCCATCGCATGGTAATTTAGAAACCTTTTCTGCTAATTCCACTTCTGCTAAATTAACATAAATTTTTGTACCTGTTGGAATATAAGCTGCTGGTTGAGATATGCTAGCAGGAGCTTCTGCGGCTTCTTCTTCTTTTTGTTCCTCGCCTAAAGCTATATCTCCATCATAAATTTTTCCTCTTGAAGCATCGACAGTTATGAATTGATTTTCTTTCAAAACCTCTGTAGCATTTTTTGTACCAACAATACAAGGAACTCCTAATTCTCTGGAGATTATTGCTGCATGGCAAGTCATACCTCCCCTATTTGTAATTATTGCTGCTGCTTTTTTCATTGCAGGAACAAAGTCTGGAGAGGTCATTTCTGTTACTAAAATACCTCCCTTATTTACTTTCGTAATTTCTTTAGCAGAAGCTAAAATCTTAACTTTTCCTTTTGCTATTCCTGGAGAAGCACCTAACCCTGAGAGCAAGACAGTTGCGGATGCAGATTTTGCCAATACTTCTGATTCTTTTGAGAGCTTTTTTGTTTCTTCTATTTTTGAGCCAGATTTAAATTTAGCTATAGTTTCTGGTTTTAAAGTAGTTATAGGCCTAGACTGAACAATATAAATAGTTCCTCCTTCAACTGCCCACTCCATATCTTGAGGAAAACCATAGTGCTGCTCTATTTTATGACCTATTTTTGCTAATTGAATTATATGCTCGTCAGATAATTTTTGTTTTTCTTGTAAATTCTCATCTACGTCGACTTTCTCGTTTTTACCTTCTACTTTTGCTATAGCCCAAGTCTGTCTTGAAATATATTTTTTAACTATAGAAAAGTCCCTTTTGCTCACTAGATAATGATCTGGCTCTACTTGGCCAGAAACAACTACTTCACCTAATCCATAAGCTCCTTCTATAGAGATTAGATTGACATCTTGTGAAACTGGATCAACTGAAAACATAACTCCTGCAACTTCGGATTGAACCATCTCTTGGACAACAGCACTAAGACCTACTTTTAGATGATCGAATTTATTTTGAATTCTATAATAAATAGAACGAGCCTCAAATAAAGAAGCCCAACAATCTTTTACTGCTTGAAGAACATCAAGCTCACCAACAACATTCAAAAATGTTGCTTGCTGGCCTGCAAAAGAAGCTTCAGGTAAATCCTCTGCTGTAGCTGAAGACCTAACTGCTACATAAACCTCTTTGGACTTTTTTTTACACAAGCTTTTGTATGCTTCAATAATATCTTTTTTTATGTCTTCTGGAATTGTTGAACTAAGAATCTTGTTTTTTATAGTTTGAGAGGTTTTTGCTAATTTGTCATAATTCTCTTCGTCTAAGTTTTCTAGCATTTCTTTTATGAATGGCTTTAAATTGTTATAGTCCAAAAATTTGAAATATGCTGCTACAGTTACACAAAAACCATTTGGGATAGGAAAACCAGCCTTTTTCATCTCTCCCAAATTTGCCCCTTTTCCTCCGACATCAGCTAAACTCGATTTATCAATTTCATCAAACCACAAAATATTTTTTGTTGTCTTCATACCCATCACAAAAATAAAAAGTAAAAAAGATTTAAATTAATTTCTTTCTAATTAAAAGAAGAACTAAAGATAAATACCATGCCAAAATAGGTGGTCTTTGTCATAAGGCTCTAGCTCTATTTTCTGGATTGTTTTAAAACCATTTTTTTCTAAATTTTGAATAACTTTTTTGTATACTTCTATAGGTTTTAAAACAACATCTATAGATTGCGACTTTATGCATAAAAAAGCATGCGAGCCTTTTTTTAAATAAAGTTGTGCATTTTTTATTAAAATTTCATCCTGATTTGGTTGAGCAACATCTTGATAGATTATATCTGCTTGAAACTCTTCATTAGATTCAAAATATGTATTTGGTTGATTTGCATCTGCAAAAATTGGTATTATGTTTGGTCTTATTTTTGCTAGATTTAGAAGCTGGCGCATCGGTCTTTGAGAAAATTCGACTGCAATAATTGTTCCGCGATAGCAAATATCAGAAATGTGAGAAACAGTAGTTCCGCTAGAGGCTCCCAAGTAAAGAACTTGGCTATTGCTTTTAAATGGAAAATTTTTTAGTCCTTTTTTTATTGCTGCTGCTAATTTTGATTTAAAAAAATTCCACTCTCTATATTCCACAGAATTTATTAAAAAAATTTTTTCATCATAAACCCGAGTTGCTCTTACAAAATTTTTTGTTGCTAAAAATCCGTTTATTTTAAATACACCTTCAAAAATCTCCTCTATTTGATAATTGCTACTGGCCATAAATAAAAAACTTCCTAAATGTTTAAAATAGAAACTCTTTAAAAAAATTTTTAATAAGTAAATGGTGGTCTGGGCTCAAGTGCATAAATCTTATTTTCTTTTGCTAGTTTTAAACAAAGCTTATGGATATTTGAACCATATTGTAAAGCCCTTTTCTTTCTTGTTAAAACTAAAGAAGGGACGGTATAAAATTCTGCTATTTGTCTTAAAACAGGTTTGGATAGCTCTTGAGAAATGTGCTGTTTGAGTGGAATTTTTTTAACTTCTTTTACAAAGGCTTTTTCTAAGAAGGGAAAATAAGTTTTAAGATTAAATAGCTTTGCAACTTTTTTTATTCTTAGAATATCTCTTTTTGGAAGAGTTTTTAGCTCAAGCTCCAGAAGCTTTTTTAGATTTTTTCCTTCCTTAAGAGCAACAAAATATTTATTATAACCTACAAATAGCTCCTCTGCTCCACTGCCAAAAACTATTGCTTTTTGGTTTAATTCTTTTGCTTTTTTGCAAATAAAATAAACACTTAGCATTATCTCCATATCAACTAAAGTTCCTGGCATGAGCTTCCAAATTTTTGGATAAACAGAAAGAATCTTTTTTTCATTTATAGTTATTGTCTTAAGAGGTAGGGAAAGCTCTTTTGCTGCTTTTTTAGAATATAACAAATCTTCAGAATTTTTTGCTGCAGAGAGAGTAATCAAAATTGGTTGATAGAATTTTTTTGAAACTGCAGCTAAAGTGGTTGAATCCAGCCCTCCAGAAAAAGCTATTGAAGCTCTGCTGCCAGATATTTTTTTGATTGATTTTTCTAAAAGTTTTGCTAACTTAAGTACTTGAGATGGTTTTATTGCCATAAAAAAATTTATATAATAATCTAATAAAAATTTATCTGGCTTTTAGCATTTTGAAAAATAATTACTAAGAGCTAGTTAAAAAGGAAAAAAACTTAGAAAAAGTAGGATCAAAAAGCATTCCAGAAAAATTACTACATAATTCTAATTCCTGATTATTGATTAAACAGGTTAGAGAATTAGACTTTAGGCTACAAGAGGAAAAAATTTCTAAATTATTTTCTTTTAATTGAGTAAGAGTGGATTTATTTATTTTACAAGAAACAGCTTTTCCTTTAAGAGGAAGAACTAAAAAATTGGAAGAATCTTTTTCAAATTTTTTTAATTCTAAAATAGAGATAGAACCAATACAGTCATTTTCAACTTTTTTTATTTCTAGACTATAATTAAGAAAATAAGTATTTTGCTGATCGCTAAAATTTGTTTGGCTTTGAACTATTAGAGGTATTTTTTCACAGGCTTGTTCTATAAGAGTGCTATTAAGCTGGTAAATATCTTCAAGTTTTAGAGGCTCTTGTAAAGAAGATGAAGGGCTAGAAGAATGAGAACTAAAAAAGAGAGAGATAAAAAAATAAGCTAAAGTGCCAAAAAAGATAAGAAAAAAAAGAAAGATTAGAATAGATAATAAAGCTAGAGTTAAAAAATTCTGTTTGTTTTTTATAGTCTCAAGCAGATTTTTTAGGTCTAGTACCATTTAACTCACTAAAAACGGGCTCGGTGGGATTTGAACCCACGACTTTCTGGTTTCTATAGCTGTTTTAGCTTTAAAAGCCAGACACTCTAGCCAAGCTGAGTTACGAGCCCACAAGCTAAACTTTTACTTAGTAAATTTAGTTAAATTAAGTTTTTAATATTTTCATTTTCAAGGCTTTGGTAGTAAAATCCATTGAACTATATCTACTTCTGAATTTTTAATTTCTTTTAGCAACTGATCAGATAAAACAAATTCTTTTTGAAGATTGTTTATTCCTAGCTGTGGGCTATTTAGATAAACAACTATTTTTTTATTTTTTTCATCTATTGCAAAGCCCACGGATACTTGAGAAAAATTAAGCTCAGAGGAATTGTTATATGTACCAACAAAATGTTCTTGATCATTAGCAGTTCCTACTCCACAATATATTTTTCCATTGTCAAATCTAATTTCAATATTTCCTTTGCTAAATTTTACTCCTACTGGATAGTCTTTTGGCAGGTAAAGAGTTAAAGAATTTTTGGAAAAATCAGAAGTGTTTTTAACTTTTTGAACAGAATAAAAAAACATAATTGAATTATTTACAGTATAGGGATGAGTATTAGTGTAGGCTGTTAAGAGGTCTACAAATTGAGAATAGTTAATATTCTTGGTTTTTAAATTTAAATAATAATCCTCTAAAGCTTGTGAAAAATGATTATAAGTTTTGTTTAAAAGGGTTTTATAAAAGTCTTTTGAAGCTTCTGAATTTTGCTTTAGCGGTTCTCCTCCCTCCTTCTTAGTAGAAGAGTCCTGGCTAATGTGTGCTACATCATCTTTATGTTGAAAAAGTGATTTGATAGTAGGATAAGCTGAGCTATAGAGAAAAAATAACCCAAGAGTGAGTAAAAAAGTTCTTTTAGAAATAGAGTCTAGAATTGGATGTTTAGACTTGAAAAAATTGTTTTCAAGTTTCTTTAATAGGGCCTTTTCTTCTGGAGTTAAATTTTTGGGAAAAATCAGTTTTAGATCTTTAAATTCTTTTATAAACTTTTCAGATTCCAACACTTCTATAATCTTTGGGTCTTTAAAGTTTATTTTGTCAAAATTAGATAGAATGCTATTTAGAAATTTTTTGATGTTAGTTTTAATCTTTATAACTTTTTCGCTGTCAGTTAATGAAGTATTGTTTGATATTTTACTTACAAACGAATCAAAATCTTTTAAAGGATTAGCTTCCCCTAAATTCCGATAGATTTCAAAATTTTTTTCATAATACCTCTTAAATTCTTCAAAATTTTGAAAATTTTGCTTAGAAAGCTGATCTGATTTTCTATTTAAATCCTTTCTTGCCTCTCTTAAAGTCGATTTTATAAATTTAGACTTTAAGGACTGAAAGTTCTTAAATTCTTTTTCAGAAAACATCACCTTTGGTTGAACCTGAGAAAGAAAGTTTGTAATAGCCTCCTTTGAATGAAAATAAAGTAACAACCTTCTACCACCAGTTGCACTTATTCTACTTAGAGCTAATAGACCAATAATCTCTGGGAGAGAAAGCTTTAGCAAAAAGTAATCGGCTAAATCGAAAAAACTAGCCTCAGATGTATTGATTCCTGTCAATTTTTTTAAATCTTCAAATCTTAGGTGAAGAACAAGCTGAGAGCCTTCTTTTGTTATTAAGAAATCTTCTAGTTTACTTTCTTCTTTATAATCTTGTTGTTTATATAAAGAAGCTAACTGCATATAAATCACCACTCCATTATTTAGTATTAGAATTTTGTACTTGGTTTGATTTTTCTATTATTAGATTCAGAAAAGTGTCATATACAATCTCTTTATAGTCTAAACTTATAGCTAAGGGCGTACTATTTTCCCCAGTTTTTGAAGAAGCATAGGAATTGTAGAATTGGGACAAATTTAAACGATATTTTTTATCTGCCCTGGAAAATACTTCATTCCAGAACTCTTCAGCGTTTTTAGGATAATAAACTAATGAGGGTATATTTTCAGCTATTGTTAATACACCATTATCGTCAGCTTCCACATTAAACTTACTAAGAACGTATTTATAAGCAAGAAAATCTTTTTCATCTTTAAAATAACTCTTTGGAAGGCAGAAACTAGTTACAAAATTGTTTTTTGCACTATCTTTTTCTTCAGCTATCAGTATTGTTTTTGGAGCTTTTTTTTCACTTAGTTCATTTAGTACAATTTCAGATGTTTTTAGTATAAAGGCTACCTTCATAGCTTCAAGAATTTTAGAAGATTCAATCTTTTTTGATAAATTTTTTAATGAATCAACAAAAGTTTTTAATAATTGCTCTATAAATTGAGAATCTTGAGTTTTAAACTCTTTTTCAAACTCTTTTACTAATTTAGAGGTTACTTTCTCAATAGTTTCTCCTTCTGATAGATACTTCAAACCTTTATTTGTAAGATTTAAAATAGTTTGAGTACTTAACCCGATTATTACAAATACTCCACAAAAAGCAAATAATTGTCTTAGGCTCTCTCTTGCACTTTCAAAGTCCCCTTTAACAACATTTTCAGCTAAATCTGAAAGAAAATAAAAAGAAAAATAAGTGATTAATGCTTTTTCACCTACAAACTTAGCAGAAGTTAAATTTGGTAAAAATTGAAATATTTGTCCATCTTTAATTATTCCAATAAATTTTCTGGTGCTTTTATCTATTATCACACCATCTACTACTTCATATTTCCCAGCCTTTATACTTTTAGTTATATTATCAGCAATTTTAGCTGGAGCTTTTTTAAAGGAAGCTGTGTTACTTAAAGTTGTATGTATTACATTTTCTACTTCCTTAGAGTTTGCCTTAAGAAACAATTCTAGAGATTCATCCGAAGACATAAGTACTATCTTATGGCTAGCAGGTAGTCCTTTAAAAACTTCCACTTTTTCTTTAGAAGCCAGAAATTTTCTAAAAATTTTTGCAAATTTTACAGAGTTTTTAACTCCTTTTATAACAAGACTACAGCCTATTAAACTAATAAGATCAAGCCCTGTATTTATATAATCAGTAGTAGTTGCTTTAGAAGAAAAAATATGTGTCCAACTTTCTGGAGAAACAAATAAGTTTACTATGAAAGATGAAATGTCATCAAGACTTGTACCTCCTTTTGGAAATACCTCAACGTTGGTCTTATCTGGAACAAAAGGGGAAGGTCTTGGCAGAGAATAATTGGTAAGTTGAGGAGTAGTTGTTTCTGGTTTTTTTTCTTTAGAATATTTAATCTTGCTAGGAATAACTTGTGCATAAGTTTTATCTTGAGGAGTAAAAGTAGAACTAGGAATTCTTTGAGATTGATTAAAATGGTTAGGTTCCAAAAAAGAAAATAGAGAAAATGGAGTTTTGTTCTTATCAATTAATTCTTGGAGCTTTTTTTTATTTTCTGAAGAAATATTTAAAGAGATAGAGAGATAGATAATCCCATTAATGTTTTTTAGAGAATAATTAAAACCATATTTTTTTAACTTCTCTAAGGTATTATTAAGGGTGTTGTACTCTGCTGTTGATAAATTAGAAAAGCTAAATTCTTTTTTTTCTAATAATTCTTTCCAGGAAAGCGAGGAATATTTTAATGAATTTAAAAATAAATAGAAAGATAAAGAATGAGATTTTTCTTTATCCTTTTCTTCATTCAACCGCAGTGGTAGTAGATTTGATAAAGGTAAATTAGAAAGCAAATTAATGAGTTGTTCGCTCTTAAAAGGATTATAGAGGTCAAAACTATTTTCTTGATTTTCTTCTTTTTTTGTTGTTGTTTTCTGAGCAGCTTTTGATGGCATCAAAAAAATAAAAAACTTAAAGTATAAAAATATTTATATGGGAAAAATAAACTTAGTTCAGCTAACAGATGTAGAATGGGAGGTAAAAAAAGAAGGAAGGATGAAAGTAGATGTAAGAATATATGGTTCTTTAGAACTAGTTCAAAAAATGCAACAGGACAAAACAATCGAACAGATAATAAATGTTTCTACTCTTCCTGGAATAGTTCCTTATGCTTCAGTTATGCCAGATGGACATGAGGGATATGGATTTCCAATTGGAGGAGTAGCTGCTTTTGATAGAGAAGAAGATGGAATTATCTCCCCAGGAGGAGTTGGTTTTGATATAAATTGTGGTGTAAGACTATTAAGAACAGAATTAGAAGAAAAAGATATTTTAGCAAAAAAAGAAAAATTAGCTAAAGAAATATTTAGATTGGTTCCATCTGGAGTTGGCGAAAAAGGAAAAGTTAGGCTAGAAAAGCATGAGCTAAAAGAAGCTGTAGAAAACGGTTTAGACTGGGCTCTAAAAAAGGGTTATGCCAGCGAAAAAGATTTAGAAAATTGTGAAGAAAATGGCCAAATGAAAGGTGCGAGATTTGAATTTGTTTCTCAACGAGCAATAGATAGAGGAAAGAATCAACTTGGCACAGTTGGCTCAGGCAACCATTTTATTGAAATACAAAAAGTTGAACAAATATTTGATGAATATTTAGCCAAAAAATTTGGATTAAGAAAACACCAAATACTTATTATGATTCATTCTGGTTCTCGAGGATTTGGACATCAAATATGTAGCGACTATGTTCAGGAAATGCTAAAGGCATCTAAAAAGTATAAAATAGATTTGCCAGACCCGCAGCTTTGCTGTGCTCCTATAGATAGTATAGAAGGAGAGAGGTATTTGGGTGCAATGAAGTGTGCAATAAATTATGCTTTTAACAATCGCCAACTAATAATGTATTGGATAAAAGAAGCTTTCGACAATGTGATCGGCCCAAAAACAAGTGAGAGTATGGAAATGATATATGATGTCTGTCACAATATTGCAAAAATGGAAAAGCACAAAAATAGAGAGCTTTGTGTTCATAGAAAAGGTGCTACAAGAGCCTTTGCAGCTGGAACGGAAGTTCTGAGTGCAAAATATAGAGAAATTGGCCAACCAGTAATAATTCCTGGAAGTATGGGTAGTGCCAGTTATTTATTGGTAGGGCAGAATGGAGCAATGGAAAAAACATTTGGCTCTACTTGCCATGGTGCTGGAAGAAATCTTTCGAGGGCAGCTGCAAAAAAGAGTCTGCCGCAAAGAGAGGTAATAAAAAATCTTGAAAATCAAAACATAGTTTTACTTGCAACAGAAATGGGCTTAATTAGTGAAGAAGCTCCGCAAGCTTATAAGGATATTGACAAAGTTATAGAATCTGTTCAGAAGGCAGGATTATCAAAAGCAGTAGTGAGACTTAAGCCAATAATAGTTCTGAAAGGATAAAAAAAACATTTAAAAATTTAAAACAACTAGTTTTATTGGTAAAAATGAAAAAGGAATTACAGCTGGAGGATATAAGTGAGATAAGTAAAGAAATAGTGGAGCTAGAAAAAAAAACTTCCTTATTACTTGAAGAGTATGCATCTATCTCTTCAAAATATCCAAAAATAGAAATCAGAAAAATAAAACAAGAAACTTATAAAATAGCAAAAAATACTAGTAAGATTTTAGAGGAATTTAAAGAGAAAAAAAGTTTAGTAGAATTTGAAAAATATGAAAAAGAATTAAAAAAAGTTGAAGGAAGGGCAAATGCTTTAATCGAACAATTAGGAGATAGCTTAATAATTGAAAACGAAAGCAAGATAACTGGAGAATTTGAAGCAGTGATTAACAACATAAATAGAATTAAAAGATGGCTTGACATTATCACTTTGCCTCATGTGGACTTAAAGCAAAAAAAAGTTCTTTGGCAACAGCTTTATAATTCGTTATATGTAACAAAACAAAGAATAAAAATTATAGAAGATATTCTAAAAAATAAATCTGAATTAAAAAAATCATCGCTCTATCAAAGTTTAGTTTTACTAGCAAATAAAACAAATGAAATTATTCAACTAAAAGATCAGATAGAAAATGAATTAAAAGAGAGAAAAATTTATGATAGTGCTAGATTTTATACAACAGAGATAAAAAAATTTTTAGTTAAAGAATTAGAAGGAAGAATTTATATTGATAAAAAAATCTTAAAACTAACTTCTAGATTAACAGGAAAAATTGAAGAATATTATTTGGATAGTAAGGTAAAAATGGCTCTGGAGATTTTGTTTAAAGAAAATCCAGAATTTCTAAAGATGATTAATGAAATAACAGAAGAAAGTGAAAATAGTGCTATTGTTGGAGAATTTAAACTATCCCACCAAACAAATGCTTTGAGAGTAGATTTTGAACTAAAGCATAGAAAAATACATTTTGATTCTGTTGTTGCAAAACCTGTTTATTTAAAAATTCTTATCTAAAAATCAAAAAGTAAGAATTTATAATATTTTTTTATCAAAAGTATTAATAACAGGATGTAGGCATTTAGCCTGAACTGTCAAAGGTGAAAGAATGGGACTTTATGAACATATAAAGAAGACTTTTCAAAAGGAGTACAAAGAAAGAAGTGAGCAATATAGACAAAGGCTTACAAAGTGGAGAGAAGAACCATCTATAGTTCGAATTGATAAACCAACAAATTTGGCTAGAGCAAGAACTTTGGGCTATAAAGCAAAACAAGGATATATTATTGTTCGAGTGAAAATTAGAAAAGGACAGCGAAAAAGGCCAGTTCCCTCTGGTGGAAGAAAACCAGCAAAGAATGTGCTTTATCTTTCTCCAGGAATTTCTAAACAATTACAAGCAGAGCAGAGAGCTGCAAGAAAATATAGAAATATGGAGGTATTAAACTCCTATTGGGTTGGGGAGGATGGCCAATTAGTTTATTATGAAGTCATATTGATAGATAGAGAAAAATATAAAGGAAGATTAAGAAAAGGAAGAGCATTTAGAGGTTTAACAAAGGCTGGAAGAAAAGTTAGAGGGTTGCTCTGAAAATGTATGATTTGATTACATATGAAGCAGATGAGCAGGAAAAAAAAGAAACGAAAATGCAACTAATTAATTTAGCTAAATTGCCAAAAAATTATTTTGGAGTATTTCATGATTTACTAAAGGCAAAAAATCAAATAAAAAAATATAAAATAATTTCTATTGCAAATTATGAGGTAGATGAAGCTCTTGCAAAATTGATAACACAAAATAATAGAATTTTTGCAGTTGTTTTGTCTGATTTTTTTTTAAATGATAAAAAAGAGGTCTGTAGAAGATTTTTAAGGCTAAAGAGATGTTTGAATGTTTTAAAAAAATATAATTGTTCTGTAAGATTTTTTACACTTGCGAAAAATAATTTACAGCTCAGAAATTGCTATGAGCTACTCTTTTATTATTATTACTTTGGATTTGAAGATAGATATAGACTAAAAGTATATGAAGAAAAATTTCAAGAGTGAAAAAATGCTACGAACTCATCTGAAAGATAAAAAAAGATATTTGTTATATAGACTAAAAATTTACAAAGATCAGAAAATAACAAGAGAAGAGATAGAAGAGATAATTTTTGATTTTTTTGGAGTATATGGGATAATTGAAAATAATTTAAAAGTTATCTATTATGATGAAAATGAAAAATATTTTATTTTAAGATGTTTGGCTGGAAAAGAAAAAAAGATTTGTCCATTTTTATCTTTAATTTCACACCATAATGGAAAACCCTTAAGATTTGAGCTTTTGCTTATTTCAGGCACAATAGCTTCCCTAAAAAGAAAAACAAAACTTAAAAACCTAAAGAAGAATAAAGAAAAAGGATAAAATGAAAAAATTGGGAAGAAAAGAAATTACAAAAAGGTGCTAAAAAATAAGTAGATATAAAAAATTAGAAAGTAATTAGAAAAAGTATAAAGAAAAAATTTTAGTTTAAGAACAATTTTAGTAAAATTTTTTAGAAAAAAGAGATTAAAACGATATATTTAAAAAATCTAACTACTATAAAATTTTATTGCATATCAAAAAAGGATATGCAACAGGAGGAAAAAGAAAAAAATGTATGGACCGCATCTAACTTTGGACATGTATGGATGTGACAAAAACAAACTTTCAGACATAAACTTTATCTACGAGTTTTTGAATTCTTTGCCTGCGAAGATTGGAATGAAAAAGCTTTTGCCACCATATGTTTTTAAATACGATGGTGGAGAAAAGCCCGAGGATTGGGGTATCTCTGGAATAGTTTTAATAGCAGAGTCCCACATCTCGATTCATACCTATCCAGAAAAGCATTATGCATCATTTGACATTTTTTCCTGCAAGGAATTTGACGTCGAAAAAACTGCCAAAATGATTGTAAAGATCTTTGAGGCAAAGAGTTATGAAAAAAACTACACCACAAGAGGAAAACACTTTCCAAAACAACTAGATAAAAACAACCAAATCTTAGCTCTTCAGCGAATACAAAAAAATACAAAAGAATTTGACAGTATTTAGAAGCTGAAAAAATAAAAAAACTATCAACTATTTTTTCTTTTTTTGTTTATTTGTTTTTGTTTTTGTAGTTTTAGTTTTTATGGTTTGGTGTCAGGTAATAAAGAGTAATAATCACAATCAAAATATGGGCAGCCATTTGCACATGTTTTTAATCCCGCATTATATCTTTTAATTACTTTTATACCATAATCAGGATCACCTTTAAGTTTTTGGTAAAAATCTAAGAAATACTTAACAAAATTTATTCCTGTATTGAGCTGTTCTTGAGAATAAGCTAAAAGATATTTTTCTAGCTCGTTTAAATGTCCAGGCCCACGAAAATAAATATAAGAAGCAAGTAAAGCAGCATACCAATCTTTTTTTTGCTCAATTTGTTCTTTAATAAGTTGGTTTTTCTCTACTAACTTTTGAATAAATGGCTTGGCATATTTAGAATAATAAGTAGAAAATTTAATAGCACCACAGCAAGCTGAATCATAAGGATTGAATGGATTGTAAGCCGATCCACCACATTCAGAATAAGAAGAAGGAAAATCAATACATTGCATTACACCTAAACCACAAGCATAAAGAGAGGGATCAGAAGGATAATTTGCAGCAATATCAGAAGCAGAACAATACTCGTTTTCTTTTTGCTGAAGGTTTGAAAGTTGCTTTTGTGCAGCATTACAATTATTATAATTATTTCCTTTTCCTATCTGGCAAGCAGGCGCAGAAGCTCCTTTATCAATTCTTCTACCAAGGCCAGACTCACCAATTGCAATTGCTCTCATAAATATTGGATCAACTTCATTCATAAGAAAAGCAACATCCATTTGAGGATATTGCACACAGGCATATTCTGGAAATGAAACTTTTGGACCAACAAAACAAAATTCTTCTGGCATCGGGCTAGAAAAAAAGCAAAGCCCGCACTGCATTAATGAAATATTTTTTTGTAATTTTGGATCATATGGCTCTTCTAAGACTGTGTTTAGAGCATGGCCAAGATCAGAAGCTAAAAATGATTTTTTTGCATATAGTTTTTCTCCACCTCCAGAAGAAAATAACAGGCAGGAAGGATTAAACATCCCATTTCTTGGAAATATCAAAGGAGTTCTACTATACATTGAAAAGTTTGGGGTAGTAAAATAGAGCTTGTTTAATTTTCCATCTTTTGCTAGAAGATAAGTTGCTCCAAGAGTATCATAAAATACTACAGAAGAAGAATCTTTTGAAGTAATTTTTTCAACATAAACTATTGAATTTGGATTAGAGACTGAATTTATAGTTTTTCCCTCTTGAAGCTGGTCTGGAGAAGTAGAGGTATAAAAAAGTGTTCCTTTGTTTGAAAAGTAATACTGGCAATTTGAAAACCAAAAAAATGTTGAAGCATTATTGTGCAAAGTATTATCTAAATTTTTAAAACCAAATTGGCAACCTGTTTTGTTTACAAAGACCATATTTCCTTGCTGATAGGCCAAATAGTAATACCCATTTTGAGCTTCAAAAAATACTTCCTTTCCAGAATTGTAAAAAATCCTGTTTATTAAAATTTTTTCTTTATTATCTAAAGAAGAGATTTGATCTCCATTTTTTAATTTTTTTAGATCTAAGGCTGTTGCTTTAAAAACTTGTTTTTGACTTATGCATGGAATAGGCAGTGACTGATAATCATTCAAAAAAGTATAGGGCGCTATTCCAATTATTCCTTTACTTCTAAAACCTTCAACACCTTTGATTAAATTTTCATAGGCTAAAGCCACATCCTCTTTTGTAAATTCACAATCTGGCTGAACAGTAGGTCCTTCAGAAAATGCTATTGCATACCACAAACCTGGAATTTCAAAATATTTTATTACATCCCAAGAATAAGTTAAATATAAGGATGCTACATAAGATGGAGAACAAAAAGAGCTCAAATTAGAATAATTGTAATTGTTTGCAAATAAACCTACACCTACAAGATCTATTTTTAAAGATCTGGTTTTTGCTGCTCTGGAGAGATATTCTTTTAAGGATTGAGTAGGATAATAGGAAGAACAATTTAATGGATCTGCACTAAATTGAGAAGAAAAAAACGAGAAATTAAATTTTGGTTCAACAAAATAGTCTATTGGACATAAATCTGGTAAACCATTTTCATTAAAAGTAGGGTCAAGAGCTAAGGCTACTAGGCAGGTTTGACAATTTTTATTTATTAACTCTATTTGGTTTGCTATTTTTTCCAATAGAGTTATGTTTAGTACTTTTCTTTTTGTTTGAGAATCAAAATAATAAGGCTTAGCCAAAGCTTCAGTAGTAACAATTATTGGTCCAAAGTAGTTATCGAATTCTTTGTTTTTATCTCTTAAAGATTGCAAAAAATTTACAAATTCCTTTGAATCAATTAAACGCCCATCAGGAGAAAAATCCAAAGTTCTAACAACTAAAACAGGAATTCTGGATTTAGAGTTTTCACATGCAAGCCAAGAGATATGAGGTGCTTTTAATTTCCCATTTTTGTCTGGAGTTATCCAAAAAACAGGCATGTTTAGCTGCCCATCGCAATAGCGTTGAGCTAAAGAAAATTCCCCTGCATTTGAACCTTGGCCAATCATAAAAAATCTTGGTGAGCAAGGAAAATTTGGCTGCTTATCTATTTGACATTTGGCCCACCAACCTTTTTCCATATTAAAGTTGTCTAAAATTTTTTTATATTCGTTAGCATTGCTAAAATAAAAATCACATTTAGAGTAGGCAATATCGTTTTCTACTACTTTTAAATTAAGAATTTTTTTTATAAAATTTGTAAATCTTGTAAATAGATCAGGATTTTCTTTGGTGCATAAAAAAATAGTGCAGGGATTAGAACCAAAATCTTTATTGTATCTTAAACTAGTATAATCAAAGAAATGTGTTTCATTTAATCTATCTTTTTCTTCTACTTGTACACAACCTCCTAAAAAAAGAGAAAATATTAAAATTAAAAAAAATAAAAATATTGAATTTGTTTTTAGCATAAAAACACTTTAGACAAATTAAATTTTAATTTTTTTCTATTCATTTCCTTCTTTTTCTGAGTTCTCTGAAGATAAGTTCGTCTTCTTTTTAATTATGAGATCAGTTTCTGAAGATTGGGAAGAGCTGCCACCTAAGTCTATAGGTGGCGGGGGCGGAGGTGGTGGAGGTGAGTGGCTACTTTTTGAAGGAGGTAATAGTTTAGGAGGTGGAGGTAATAGTGGAGAAGTATCAGAAGAAGACGATAGTAGTCTCTCGCTTATATGACCTCGTTCTAATTCTTCAGCTACTTCTCTTTCTTTTCTTCGTAATCTTTCTTTTTGAATATATAAACTTTCATATAGTACATGATAGTTATAGCTTCGGTCTAATTCATCAATTAGGCCAATAGGTTTGAGAAGCTCTTCTTTTCTCTTTTCTAACTCAGCCAGCATAGCTAATTTCTCTTCATTATCAACACTACTTCTTAGAACTTTTTTGATTTCTTTATTTATTTCTTTTAAATCAGCTCTTAGCTCTGATAATTGGAAAATTGAGGATACAAGCCCTTGTTGAGTTCTTAATTTTTCTACAGAGCACATTGGACAGACTGTTCCCCTTTCAAAAGGTATATGATGCATTGAACAATAAATAGTATTTAGAAAATGATCCTCTATAAAAGGATTTAATGCTTTTAGAGTATTTGCTGTGGAATAGATTTTTCTTAAAATAGAATTTGTAAACTTATAAGAAAATCTTGAAGCTCTTTCCTCTTCAGAAGTGTAGCAGAGTGGACAGAAAGTTCCTGCCCTAACACTAATATGATGAGTTGGGCAGCGATATTCTCTTTCTCCTGCAGCTAATGCTTGTTGGGAAGCAGCTTTCATATACATTTCAGCAACTTGCTCTTCTGAGGTTAATTTTTTTGAAGTTCTAACTGGTGGAAGTGCAACATAAGGTTGATTTCTAATTGAGGGAATAGTTCTTCGCATTATTTGCCAGGCTAATACTGGAATTGGAGCTAGTGGAAAAACGAATGGTGAATTTAAAAAACCAAAAGACTGAATGGTTTGTTGAATTTTATAATATTCAGTAATAAGAGAGGTATTTATTTTATACATAGTTGAAACTGATTCTGCATAAAAATTAGTACCTAAGCCGCTATAGCTAGTGTATCTTTCTATTTCTCCTGCCCTTGCAAGTAATTCTAGTTGAGGAGAGATAAGAGTTAGTTTTGAAAGAGGGCTATTTGGAATTGGTCTAGTTAAATTCAACGCAGCATAAGGATAAAGATGCCAGCGCTCATCCCAATCATAGTGAATCATACCTGGAACAAGAGTTCTTTTTACAACTGAACCAGTTTCCCAAGATGCAGTAAGTTCATAAGGTCTGTGCAAACCACCAGCAGTAGTTATATCTCTTCCTGTTCTATTCTCAATTACATAGTATTTATCTCTAAAAGTGCTACCGATTAAACCAAAGAATCTATCAGTGTCTTTTCCACTTTCTAAATCTGAAATATAAGTTCTAAATGAATATTTGGTTGGAAACTCTTTTGCCTTTATTCCGAAAGTAGCAAGCATATCTCCAAATATTCTTAAGCTGTCAAAACTGTAGGAAGGTCTAAAAAGTGAGCGAACTGTTTGTAAAAACGATGGCTTTTCATGATGCCCATAAGGAAAACCAAGTTCTGGATCATAACGATAAGCTGAGGTGTAACCTACAGTTAGGGTGAAAAATGGTCTATTATAAATTGCAAATAATCTACCAATCTCATAAGCTATATAAAAGAATGGATAGGCTAATCTAGAGCCAGGAATTCCTTCATAGAATGCATACAATCGAGGATGTTCTGGATAATATTGACCAGTAGGATAGCCAGACATTACTGCTGGATCTAGACCATAGCCTGAACCATAAGTTATTCTTGGGTCTCTCATTACTGTTTGCTCAGCAACATTGAAAAATCTATTAAGCAAACCTTGAGTTTCAAATCTTCCTGGGTCAAATACTTTTGATAGCTCTTTTTCATATTTTTCAAGTTTTTTAGCTTCTTGGATAGAAGAAAAACTCAGTTCTCTTTTTTCACTTTCAGAATAAGTATAAAGTCCTCTATTATAATTTTCTGTAAAATGATACATAACCATTCTTGCATAGGCTTGTGCCGAATACCATTCTTGTAAGCGCCAGCCTAAATCGCTCATTCCAACAAAAATGTTCTCTAAAGGAGCAAGTGATTTATAATAAATGCTGCTAAAAGGAGAAATTTTTAGATTTGCATTTTCTCCTAATGTTCTTCCTCCATCCATGATATAAGAAGTGAGCACAAAATGGACATGGCCATTCAGTTGAAGTGCGAGTCTTTCTATATTTTTAAAGGCTGTGATTTTATCTTCTGTTCTAGAAAATTGTGATAGCTGTAAAAACTTTTTTATTTCTTGGTCTAAGAAATTCCACATTTTAAAAACTTGTGGATCAGTAAATTTACCTATTCTGAAGGTTTCTTCTCCAGTTTTTACTGCTATTTTTAGACCAATTAAACGCTCAGCATAATCTGAGCCAAATAGAACTGGAATAAGATTTTTTACCTCATAAGAAAGATAAGATTTATCCTTATGGGATAATAAGGAAAGATAGGCTCCAACAACATAACCTTTTTCATTCCAGACAAAGCCAGATGGAAGTGGTAGAAGTTCCATTTTAGCATTATTTACAAATGCGGCCTTTTTTAAATCACCAAATAGAACTCCTCGCTCTAGCCAGGCATTAAATGTAGTTGCATTCCAGCTTTGGCCTGGAAAGAAAATCTTGAAAGTTTCTTTTAAAGAATGATAAACAACTAAATCCTTCCTGTAATTATTATCGAATTTGTCAAATAAATCAACTACACCCCCACCAAAAAGGTAGCTATAATAATCACTTAGTCTAAGTAATTTTGCTCTTAATTCTTCCTCGACTGGAGAGTGTTTAGAGCGCCAAAAACCAGACCCTGCCCTTCTTGCAGCCCATTCAGCAGCTTTATCATATTCTGCCATAGCTGCTATTTTTTTAGAGGAAAGTTCTGGCTGAATTTGTTTTATCCAAGTAGAAAAGTTCCCTCCAAAAAGAGGAGAGCTAACTTTTCCTGCCTGAAAAATTTTTTTACTATCTAAAAAGGCAGCTTCTTTTTCTAAAAGAAAATTTAAATAACGAGATTTTATTGTTTCTTCTTCTAATTTTCTTAGCATAAAGATATATCTTTTTTGAATATCTTCTCCGGCTCTATTAGAGAAAAATTTGTCAAAAATTTCTATTAATGACCTCCCTATCAAGATTAAAGGATTTTTATCTTCTGCATGTCTTTGAATAATTTTTGCTAATAAATTATAGCGTTCAAAAACATTTTCTGGATCAAATCCTTTTATACCAAGTCTTACAGAACCATCCACTGAGACCGAGCTGGTATTTAAAGACCTAGCTTCTTTAGTATCTTCTACAATAACCTTCTGAATTGATCCTAGGTCTTTTAAAATTTGGCGTATTTCTTTTTCTGAAAACTCTCTAATTCCTAAAGAGGAAAACAGAGGGATTTTGTTCTGAAGCATGTAATTTCCAAGTTCTTTAGCAAAGTATATTGAAGTTAATCTATTTAATAGCTCAGCTGATAATTGTTCATTTTTTATTGCTTCCTTTGCTTTTTGTTGGGCTTTTTCAAATAAATCTTTTAAAAGAAGATGGGCTTTTTCTAATTCTTTACTTTCTTTGATTTGACCGTTTTTAAAAGCGTCTTTATCATGCGAGCGAAGAATAGAAATAATAAAAAGTTCTAGATATTTATGCGTAAGAGCATCGCTTATCTTATAGCTTTTTAATCTATAATTGTCTATAATATTTGGAATAAAGCCAACTACTTTAGAATCTGCTTTATATTCTTTAAGTAGATTGGAAAGCCCTATTTTTTCTGCTAATTTTGTTTTACCTATAGTGTTAGCCATCAGAGATTTAATTAATGTGCGATGCATATATCTACTTGCTTCTCTGGAAGCAATCCAGTTTGTAATTACCATTCTTACTCTATAGACGTATGGAATTTTATCAACATATCTTAAAAAAGGAAAAGCAGAAGTAATTTTTGCTAAGCCTTTTCCTAAATTAGAAGTTAATTTATACAAAAAGGATCTTCCTTCAACAGGACCTGCTCTTGCAAAAGCTACTGATTCTAATTGTGCTACTAAAGCTTGCCATGCATCCAGAGCATCTAAATAAAATTTTTTTATTTTTCCAAATCTTGGGCTTATTTGGCTTAATTCTTCTTTAAATTTTCTAAATTCGTCAGGAGAAAGAGATGCCTTTGTTTTAAGTCTATTTAAAACTCTATCTACAATCATTGCATCTTTTCGAGAGAGAAAAATTTTATTTAAACGCATTAGACGTTCTATTTGCCTTGTTTGAAACATTACTTCTTTTCTCATTATTGAAAGATTTGCAGAAACTATAGAGGGTTTAACTTTCGGGTTTGCAACATTTGGAATAATTGGAACAGTTATATCAAATACTGAAAATGGATTTCTTCCTTGATAAAACATAGAAGCAAAAAATATCCCCCCTATTAAAAAAAGAAATAAACAGATTGGAAGATGAGAGGGAGAAAAAACAACTTTTTGTATACTCAAAAAAAATGCTTCTGAAGAAGATTTACCAAGGCTAATAATAAAAGGCTCGGAAGTGGTTGGTCTTATTAAAGGTGATTTTGGAGACTTTTCTAATTTTGCAGTTATTATTAAATCTGTGTTTAGCTCAAAAACTTTTAGTACTTTTGGAGAAGTAGAAAAAGGATTTAAAATATAAAGAGCTTTTTTACAAATTACTTCGCCATTTTCATCTGCCTCTAATTTTGAGCAAATAACATTTCCGTTCTCATCTACAATTGGTTGATTGTTTATATAAAATGAAACCAAAGCTCCTGCTGCTGGTTTTTTTTCTACTTTCTGAGATTGGGTAGAAAAGTTTCCTTCTTTTTTTTCAGTAAAATTTGAATAATAGTATATTGCCTTTGCCTTTAATTCTCCAGTGGAAAGAAAATTAGATAAATCTAAAATTAAAAAACTTTGATATTCTAATGGCCTTTGAAAATTTTCAAAGGCAGCTACTTCTATTAAAAAGAGAGAGAACAGAATAATAAAAAAATAAAAAAATTTAAAATTTAGACTAGAAAAATTAAATTTTCTCATTTTCTCTATTATAGAATTGAAGGTTTAAAGTATATAAATTTTTGTAACCTTATATTGAATGATAGTAAATGAATAAGATAATACTAATTAGTCTTTTAGTTTTAATATTATTTGTAAATAATGCTTATTCTTTAGATTTCTCTGCACTTGTCGGAAAATATTATATGCTTGCAATAGTAGGTTTGATGCTTTCGATTATAATTTCATCTTTAGCTTATATGGTCGGTTCTTGGTTTCAGATACCAACTGCTAAAGCATTTGCAAAGGAAGAAATCGGGCATCTTTTATTTACTGTTTTTTTGATAATGTTTTTAGCAGGAGCTCTGCTGGCTTATCAGCAGTTTTCTGCCTCGTTGGCTAAAGGGACTTTTTTTTCCTTAACAGAAAAACAAATAAAAACCGGAGAATGTCCTGATGGAAAAAAATTTTTTTCAAAACAAAATAGACCGGAAAACGCCTTTTTTAGACAGATAGATTGGTTTTTAGGCTGTATACCAATTTTAGAAGAAAAAAATATAGATTTTAGTGAGATAAAAAAAATGCAAATAAATGCAAATACCTCTGCAAAAGATATATTAAATAAACTGAAAACAGCAGATACGGATTATGGAATAATGCTTTCCCATGTTTTAGACATGTATATTGGTATTTTGGCTTTTGAGATGATTTTAGGTCCATTTTCTACTCTTGGCTTTAGTACATATTTACCAGAAGGAATAATAATGGGGATAGATATAAGCCTTTCTCCATTAGCAGGACTGACTTTAATATCTGAAAGTTTGATATTGCTTGCAAATATAGTTGGTTTTGGGTTAGTAAATATAATTGTTCAAAAAGTTCTTCTTAAATTTATTTATGTTACTATGTTTGATTTTTTTCTTCCTTTGGGAATAGCTTTTAGATGTGTGCCTTTTTTACGAAAAACTGGCTCGGCAATAATAGCATTAGTAATTGCTGCATATTTTATTTATCCAATTACGTTGTGGATAAATGAACAAATATATTTCAATGCTCTTTTTGAGGATAAAAAACCGTTATTGCTAAATTGGGTAGATTATGAAACAGTTATTGGAGGATGCATGCCAAAGAAAGAAGGAGAAACAATTGAGCAGTATTATCAAAGAGTAAGAGAAAAAATGGAAAAACTTCAAGAACAAATAAAAAATACACAATATTCTGATAAAGAAATATATGCAAATACTGATCCGAGATATCCAACAGGACAACAAAAAACAGTAATAGAAAGATTTGCATCAGGACTAGGAAAAAATTTAATTGGTCTTTCACTTTATCTTTTTAATATAGGAGAAGAAGATCTAAAAAATATTTTTAATAATATTAATAGTCCTCTTCCACCTATATTTTTATTTTTAAAAGTTCTCATAGGTGTGTTTACTGTGCCATTTAGAACTGAATATTTTTTTAGTATACTCTTAGATCAGTACATTGTTGCAGGGCAATGGGTACTAGTAAATTTACTTTTTTTAGTAAATTCTATCTTAATTACTATTATTTTATATAAAAATATCACAGAAGCAATAGGAGGAGATCTGAAATTATTTGGAATTGGTAGATTATTATGAATTATAAATTAAAAAAATTTGAACTGGAAGATAGAGCTGAATTAAAATTAACTANAATTTTACTTAGTCTAATATTCTTAATCAGCTTTAGTATTTGTGCTGATATTAGCTTTCCAGTCAAAGAAGGAGAGAGTTTTTTTACTGCTGCTTTTTATAAACAATTTGCAGATTTAGCTATAATTCTAATTGCAATAATGATTTTAGCTCTAAGTATAGGATATATGGCTATAAATTTAATGAAACTACCTTGGATGGAACAACTAAAAGGAGAGATAAGACAGTTAATTATAAGCGTATTAATAGGATTAATTATATTTGCTTTTGCTCTGTTTATAGATAATTTAATTTCTTTACAACTAAAAAGAAGTTCTTTTGAGTTAGCTTCAGAATATTTAAAAAAGCTAATTTCTCTTTCCTTTGAAGTAAGTATAAAGCTAGATTATATAAAAACATTTATTCAATATATATCGAATTTAAAAGGAAGATATTGGGCTTATTATTATGGTTGGGGTATAGCAATTCCCTTATTACCAGGTATGGATATATTAGAAAAATCTCTTAGTGTTATTAGTTATGTATTAATACCATTTACAGCAAGTATTATAGTACAAACGGTTGGTTTGGATATAATAAGAGCTACAGCTATAACCCTTTTACTGCCTGCAGGAATAATATTAAGAATAATACCACCATTAAGAGAGGCTAGTTCATTTTTGATAGCAACTGCTTTTGGGCTATATTTTATTTTACCCTATTTATATGTTATAGAAGGAGCAGTGATGATGAAGATGTATAAGGACGAATTTGGAACTGAGATGGGCTCAGCTATTAAACTTAGTGAAAGTTATTTTTTTGAATCAATAGATTTTATATCAAATATAAATTATTTTCCCAATATTCAAAAAGATTTGATTTCATTTTTTATACATATTTCATTTATTGTTTTACAAAGCTTAGTTTTGCCAGCCATAAATATGGTTTTAGTAGTTAGTGCTATTCAAAGCTTTACAAAATTCTTATCTATGAGGTTGGATTAATGAATAAAAAATTAATTTTAGCTGTAATGTTTTTATTACTCCTTCTTTCAGGTTGTGTAAGTTTAGGTGGGCAAAATAAAGAAGCACAAAAAAGTGTGATGGAAAAATTTTCAAAGTGGTATTTGAAGTGGAGTAGACCTATTCACTTAGCTATTGCTATTTTAATAGCTATACTTGCTATAGCTTGGATGTATGGCCAGATCTTTCAAAAAGAGGACGTGAAGGTTTGGGTAAAGGCCGAAATTGCTAATCTTATTTATACCATAATGATATTATTTTTTATATTTATATTATTAGAATCTGCTTCTTTTGTAGTAAATGTGCTTCCGACATATACTCCTATTCCTAAAACCGAGAT
>JAOAJF010000062.1 GCA_026414325.1 Microcaldota archaeon | reverse complement strand
TTTCTGTTGTTGTTCCGTGTTTATCACCCTCTTCCTTTTTATTCATATGCTTCTTTGTAGTGTAAATAATGAAAAAATAAATAATAGATAACCTCTTTATCTATCCCGTCGATTTTATATTTTGCTATTATTTTATCTACGTCTTCTTTTTTTACATTTGATATCAAAATCATATCCTGCTCTATTCTTTTCATATCCATTTACTAGTCACCTCTTTTTTTTCTAATTTTCTTATAACGAGATTCGGGTAATAGATATCATACTTATCATTTTTTACTGGGCATTTTATATTTATATTTGGAATTCTTCCCTCTATATATTTTTTAGCTTCTAGTTCGTATGTCTTTATCCTTTTTTCTGCTTCTTCTTTTTCTATTTTTTCTTCTTGCCCTAAAAATCGAAAGACTTTTGGTTTTTCAAAAAAATAACCGTACCTAACCCACGGGAAGGCATATTCATTATAATAACTATCTTCTCTTTGTGAAAAACCTCTCGACGTTGTTACTAGGCTCCCTTCATT
>JAOAJF010000061.1 GCA_026414325.1 Microcaldota archaeon | reverse complement strand
CGTTTAAAATCATACAGAGATGGATGTGAACAAAGATTGTTTTTTTTTCTTGGCCTTTTTCTTTTTCTGGTTTAAAATCATACAGAGATGGATGTGAACCTTTTTCTCGTAACTTGCTAACTTTATCTGAAAAAAGTTTAAAATCATACAGAGATGGATGTGAACTCGATGTAGGCGAGTAATAAAAAAATGGAGCAGTAATTGTTTAAAATCATACAGAGATGGATGTGAACTGCACTAAAGGCTCAGCACCCTGAGCACGGGGTGCTCGTTTAAAATCATACAGAGATGGATGTGAACAATTTTATTTCCGCACTTATCTCGTCCCCTCCGACGAGTTTAAAATCATACAGAGATGGATGTGAACTTAAACTGAATACAAAAATAAGTGAAACTTACTTTGAGTTTAAAATCATACAGAGATGGATGTGAACATACGGAATTTTTAGTAAGGGTCCACAGCTGGGACCCGTTTAAAATCATACAGAGATGGATGTGAACAAAGATTGTTTTTTTTTCTTGGCCTTTTTCTTTTTCTGGTTTAAAA
>JAOAJF010000060.1 GCA_026414325.1 Microcaldota archaeon | reverse complement strand
GTAAAACATAGTCAGAAGTAGTAATATCTTTTAACATCTTCCATTTTAAGGTAGGAGTCCCATTTTGATTTTTGTCCCAGCATAAAACTGGATGGTTTATAGAACCTTTAAGTTTATACCCGCAAGAAGTTGTGATTTCAATTATTGTATGTTTTCCTGAATCAAAAAATTTAGTTGCTTTTACTATATCTCCTTTATAGTTTAAAACATCTATGTCAATGTCAACTTCTTTACCATAAGCAACTTTTTCAATAGGAATACAACCTTTGTTGGTTAATAGCAAAGTATCTCCTGTTACACAATATCTCATTGCCGCTGGTGGATCACCATCTATAGAACCAAAATTCCCTTGACCATCAATGAGTGGGTATCTTAAAGAAAAATCCTGTCCCATTCTTACAAGTGCTTCATACACTGCGGTGTCTCCATGTGGATGATATTTACCTAAAACATCTCCAACTACACGAGCAGATTTTTTGTAAGGTTGGTTGTGTCTGAGACCCATTTCTTTCATTGTATAAAGAATTCTTCTGTGGACTGGTTTAAGCCCATCGCGCAC
>JAOAJF010000005.1 GCA_026414325.1 Microcaldota archaeon | reverse complement strand
CTCCCAACCCATTTCTGCTGCTGCTGACAGAACAGTTGATTTACCAGCTCCAGGAAGTCCTAAAACAATTATCAAGCTCTCACCTTTTTTTAAGAAAATCATATAAAAACGAACTTTGACCTAAAATATTATATCTTTCAATACTTTGATAGAAGTTAGAAATAATTGAAACTGTTAGTAAAATTCCAGTGCCAGTACCTAAAGCTCCTAACAAATCAGCAAATCCTGCTAATAGACCTACAGAAACAGAACCTATTAGTATAAGAGGAGGAATATATTTTTCCAATACAGAGCTTAAAATTCTTACATCTCTTCTATAGCCTGGAATTTGAAAACCCATTGAATCTATCTGTTTAGCAACATCTTGTGGTCCCATTCCAGTTAGGTCTACCCATAAAAATCCAAACACAATACAGAGAAGTACTAAAAATAAAAGATAAACTATTATATGAACCCATTCAGGAATGTTGAAAATTGGGCTAGAATAAGTAAAGTAAGAATTTATTTGTGCAAAATAGCTCTGCTCTGGATTATGATGAATTGGACTTATTAAATAAAAAAATCCATCTACAAATCTCGCACTATGGCCTTGTCTTTCTGCTCTTCCTATAATGTTTATAAGGTCTAAGCCACCTTCGCAAGCATAGGCTTTATTTGGTACATCTAAATTTAGAGTTCCGCCTAAACAAAGATTTTGGTCTAATAATAGCATTGCAAATAGCTGAGTATTTGCTAAAAATGCTACAGCTAAAATTACAGGAATATTTGATAGATAGAAAAATTTTAATGGAATTGCAGAAGAAGAGCCAAAACCATAAGAGATAGGAACTTCTACTTTTATTCCCTCAAAATAAACTACTATTAATAAAATTAGTAGTGTTGCAAATAAAGGGAGAAGAGATTCAAATATTTTTGCAAATACTAATGCTCCTCCTTCTGAAAGTATTTGAATAATACCACTATAGCCAAAGAATATATTTAAAATTCCTCCTACTATAGAGAATGCAACACCAGCAGCTATAAATAGGGATATTCCTGAACCTAAACCATATTTAGAAAGAATTTCATCTAAATAAAGTAAAATTATAGAGCCGAGTGCTATTTGGAAAACCACAAGCCAAAAAGTAGATGGACCAAAGATATTGAGAACATAACCAGCAGAAGAGAGATAGGTAGAGAATACAAAAGCTTCAAAAAATGCTAAAATAAAAGCAAGAAGCTTTTGAGCTCCATGAAAAGTTGCTCTTTGAGCTGGATCAGAAAGATTTAGCTGAATTATTTTTGCTCCAACAAGTAGTTGCATAAAAATGGAAGCTAAAATAATTGGACCAATACCAGTGGTAAGCAAAGTACCTATCTTAGAAGCAGTAATTAGTTGTAAAAATGAAACAGTAGAAAATACTCTTGGGTCTACTCCTATTGCTGGAATATGATACATTATAAAGAACATTAAAAGTGCAAAAATCGTCCAAAAAATTCTTTCTTTAACTGAAGGAAAAGAGGTTGGTGGAGAAATTTCTGGCAATAATGAAATTATGGGCTTTAGTTTGTCAAGCGAAGAACTCATAATTAATCTCCTTTAGTTTTCTCCTTTAATATCATTTTTTGAGGTAAACTTTATATTAGCTTGTTGTAGTTTTTGAGCGGCTTTTTTAGAGATACTATCTGCAACTATTTCAAAATTTTCTGGAGCATTTTCAATAAAACCAGTTCCTAAAATTTTTCCTCTAAATTCAAATTTATCTTTTATTTTTCCTGCTCTTAAAAGATTATCTATTTCATATAAATTTATTGAGGGGATTTCTTTTTTTGTTGGATTTACAAATCCAAATCTTCCACCATGTTTCATCCATTCTCTATCGTAAGTTGTTACATAACTAAACTTATGCTTGTGGATTCCTCCACGGCCCACACCACCTCTAGTTCCAGAACCTCTTTTATTTTTTACATTTCCAGTACCGCAAGTTCGTGAGCCTCGATATTTATTAATTCTTTTTCTCTTTCTTTTGAACATAAAATCACCTAAACCTAACTAGATCATTCTTTTTAGAAGAGAATCAATAGAAGGCCTTGGACCCAACTCTCCATAAGGATAGTGCTTTTTTTTGTTTTTATAACCTTTTGAGGGAGGTTTAAGTCTAAAAGTTGGTTTTATACCAAACTCTTTTGGATTTTTTCCTTCAAAAATCTCGTTTGCAATTTTTTTTATTTCTTCTTCTGATTTTAGAGTAGAAAGTTTCTTTTTGCCACTCTCTCCTCTTTTTAATAAAAGTTTAAATAAAAGCTCTTTGGAAATCTTTCCCCAGCTAATATAATCCTTTGCTTTTTTTAGCATTCCTTCGTAGGCTTTAGTAAGAAAAAATAATGAACAATAATTTGGTTTATAGATGTTTAGCATTTTAAGAGTATGGTCTATTTTTTTATTTAATTTTCTTCTCCCTCTAATTCTAATCACAGCATATAGTTCTTTTTTTTCCATAAAAATCCCTTGTTTTATTTTTGATTATATTTAAGATTTTTCAAAACTTGCTTTTAGCTTAGCTATTTCCTCTCCTCTTGAGCCCATCTCAGACCAATCCCCTTTATATCTAATTTTATTTAAATTATCTAAAGCATTGATTGTTGCTCGAGCTACATTTAAGATGTTTCTTGTTCTTCCTCGTGAAAAAGACCAAACATTTTTTACACCTGCATAGTATAGTACTTTTCTTACTATTTGATTTGCAGCTATTCCAATACCTCGTGGGGCTGGTTTTAATACTACTTCAACTGAACCTTCTTTACCTTTTGTTTTTATTGGAATAGAATGTGGGGATTTATAAGTGTCTTCCCATGAACCATTTCCTCGAGGTACTGAGATTATATTTATTTTTGCTTTTTTGGTTGCGCTCTCTATTGCTGGTTTGGCTTCTTCTGATTTTCCAACCCCTAGACCAACATGACCATTTTTGTCCCCAACAATAACTACTGCCCTATACTGAGTTTTTCGTCCACAATCAGTCATTCTTTGAGTAGTCCTAATTTCTAAAGTCTCTGCTTCTAAATTTGGAAGTAAAAAATCTACAATTTCTGGTTCTAAAATTTTTTTGCCCTGAGTGAAAATATCTTCAATTGAGGTTAATTGGCCTGATTTTACTAATTTTCCAACCTCTGTTTTTGGTTCCCAATTTTCAATATTAACAATATTTTTAAGCTTCATTAGCTCACCTGCTGAATTTTCTTTTTTACTTCATAAAATATTGAAGAAATATTTTTTACATCAAAATTATTTTTTAGATAATCTGAAAAAACTCTTTTAAATTTCTCTGGATTTTGCTCTTCTAATTGTTTGGCATATTTTGAGATATGGCTTCCATCAATTCTTTCTTTTTCAACTAAAGAGTCTTGAATGTTTAGCTTGAGGCCACCTTCCTTTGCACCTAATGCTGCAGCAAATAAAATCCGTCCTTTGGTTGGCCTTGCCATTCCAATATCTAAAATTAATTCATCTTTAGAAGGATATTTTTTTGCAAGAAGTAAACCTGCCAGATAAGCAGTAGGGGTATTTGCTTTTGGATACCAGCCAAATTTTCTTAGTTCTTTAGAAAAAACGCTTTTTAGAACTTTATCTCCTTTGTTGTTAAACTCTATAATTTGCAAAATTATATTTTTATTTGAAGAGCGAATTACTAATCTGTTTTTGTGGGATTTTAACATAGTAAATCTTTTGTAATAGTTTGTTTTATTTTGCCTTCTTCTTTTGAAAGGCACAACGAAATTTGGACCTGTTGCTTTAGCCATAAAAATCACTTCTCTGTTTTTTCAATTAATAAATTATTTTCTTTCAAATAATTGAGCAAAATTTTCTTGCTTCTAAACTGGTTGGCTTTGATTTTGCGATATACTTTTTTTATCATTGGTGACTTTTGAAGTTTCCCTTCTTTTAGAAGTTTTTTGAGTAATTTTCTTTGAGCTCGAACTTTAGCCATCCACATTTGTTTTTGTTTCATTCTTGTTTTTCTAGTTCCTTTTCTAGAGCCATAGCCTGAGGATTTTGTTTTTTGTATTTTTCTTCTTGGAGTTGGAGGAAGTTTTTTTATTAGTCCTTCCTGAATTAATTTTTTTACATCTTCTCTAGTTAAAACTTCTTCAAATCTTTTTTGATTGTTTGGATCTAACCAAACTCGAGAAATTCCAACCTTTAAAATTGAAGCTGCTAATCTTTTTATAGTATCTTTTCCCATTTATTTCTCCTCCACAGTAGTTTTCTTTGGGTTAGTTTGAGCAGTAGGCAAAGATTCATCTTTTTCTTTTTTTAAATTTTTGTTTTTTAATGGATTGAGTATGAAAAATCCTAACTTCTTTGCTTCTTCTTCGATTTTTATACGAAGTTTTTTACCAATAGTTGCAGCTATTCTTAAAGCACTATTAGCTGGGATTTTTTTGAGCTCTTGCAAATTTGAAATCAAAAACTCTTTTTTTCCAGAAGGATGAAGCCCTCTAATTCTTCTGTCCTGAGAATAACCAATAGAGGGGCTTGAGCCCATATAGGCTATTTTAACTCTTTTTTTATTATCAATTCCTCTCGGTCTTCTCCAATTATCTTTAATTCTTTTTCTACTAGTCCTACCATAATTTGGTCTTAAAAATTTTGGTTTTTTCTTTTTCTTTAATTTTGGCATTTTTATTCACCTACTGGATAAATTCCATCTTGAAAAACTCTTGGGTCATAGTTCTTAATTTTTACTGCCTTTGAAATATTTGCTACTGTCTGCCCAACATCTTCTTTAGAAGGGCCAGAGATATAAATTTCCTGACCTTTTATTTCTACTTTCGCACTACCTACAATAGAAGCATATCTTGGAGTTCGTTCTCCTAAAAAATTTTTTATTTCCAAGGTTTGGCCTTTTAAATTTACTGAGATAGGAAAGTGTGCATAAACTATTTTCATTTTTTTAGTATAACCTTCTAAACAGCCCTTTGCCATATTCTTTGAATGGGCAATGAAAGTATTAACTAGAGCTAATTTTCCTCTAAAAATTATTTTATTTTGTTCTATTTTTACAGACAATGTTGGTGGAATCTTTTTACTTACTGAGCCCTTTGGCCCAGAAAAAATTAATTGGTTGTTTTCTAATTTTATATTTACTCCATCTAAAATATCCCAACTTTTTTCAACATCTTTTTTTACCATAAACATCACTTTAATATACAAACGCTATTAGTCTTCCACCTAAATTCTGCTTTTTTGCTTCTTCATTTGTCATAAGACCCTTAGGAGTGCTAACAATTAGAAAACCAAAACCTAAACCTGGGATATATTTTTGCTCCCATTCAACCCATTCTGTTTTTTTAATAGCAAATCTTGGTTTTATTGCTCCACAATTATTTATTTTTCCAAGTAATTTAACTTTAAAATAGCTGTGTGGACCTTTGTCAACAAATTCAAATTCTCCAATATAATTTTTTTGTTGCAAAATTTTTAGAATCTCTTTTATAAGTTTAGAGTATTTTACTTCGCACTCTTCTTTTCCATTCATTTCATGTGTTTTTATTGTGTTTAAAGCATCTGAAACTAAATCTTTTGACATATTTATCCCCTAGCTATATTTTCTAAAACCTAATTTTTCTGCAATTTCTCTAAAAACTCTTCTAGAAAGTTGTAAACCATAAGCTCTTATTAATCCCCTAGCATTACCGGTAATTAAACACTTTCTTTTTCCTTTTCCTTTTTTTCTATATTCAAATGGAATTTTGCGATTTTTGTTTTTCTTACCCATAAAATTCACCTAAACTACTTCTACCCCAAAAGTTTTTTTTACAAACTCTATTGCTTCATCTTTTGTTATAAGATGCTTTTTTGAAATCTTAGATTTTCCTATTTTTTTATTTTTTGTCCTCCAGCCTCCTTTTCTTTTTAAAGAAACACAAACATCAAAACCAATTATACCAATTTTTGGGTCATATTTTATTCCTGGAAAATGAATATATTCTGCAATTCCAAAAGAGAAATTTCCAAATTTATCAAAATTCTTTTTTGAGAGTTTGAATTCTTTTACTTTTAGAGCTTTTTTTAAAAATTCTACTGCTTCCTCATCTCGTAAAGTTACTTTTGCTCCTATTGGATCTCCCTTTTTGATATGAAAAACTGGATTTCTTACCTTTGCTAAAGTTTCAACTGGTTTTTTGGAAGTTAGACGCTCTAGCAATGTTTTTGCGTTTTCTAGTTCAACACCTGCTTGTCCAACGCCAATATTTAAGGTAATTTTTTCAATTAAAATTTCTCGCATTGGATTTTGTTCTTTGTTCATAAAAATCAACCATTAAACTCGTCATCAATTACCATGATGTAATTTAGAGAGGTGAGAATCTCTTTATTATCTTGTTTTGACTTTAATACAGCAATTGAGCCCATCGAACCTCTTTGTTCTATTATTTTTTGTAGAGTACCAAATTTTCCAGCATGTTTGCCCTTGAAAATATAGCAATTTGCCCCATTTTCAAGTTTAATAAGTTTTATTATTTTATAATCAGGAAGAGAAATTTTTACACTATCACCTACTTTGACCATGTTATCTGCAATTATGTTTTTTCCGTCATGAAGACCAATAGAGATTTTTGCTTTTTTGATTGTGTGTTTTCCTACTACTTTACAATATTTTGCTTGTGGTTGTTGAATTGGATTTGCTTTTAATTTTCCTTTAATTATCTCCATCCTCCAATATTTATTAAGTGGTTTAACAAAAATAACATCCAAAAGCCCTATTGGCCTTTTTGGGTCTTTGCAAATTCTTCCATCAACATATACAAAGCCTTGCTTTATTATTTTTCTTGCTTCTGAATAATCTTTTGCTAAGCCAAGTTCATCTCTTATTAAAACTACCAAAGCTAAAGATTGGGCTTTTGGATGAGGACCTGCTGAGGGAGAAACTAAAAATACTTTATGCTTTTTATTTCTAATAGGTAATAGAGTTTTAGTTGCAATTCTTTTAAGATGCAAAGTTTTACCTTTTTTTGCCATTTTTTTCACCTACTTTTTCTCTTCTGGTTTTTCTGTTTTAGAAGCTAATGTCTTGTCTATTAATCTTAATGCAGATGGGGCTAAAGGAACTAATTTTTCTATTCCTCTGGAATTTTTTCTTGTTAGACCCTCTACAAATACTTTAATTTTTTTGTAATCTACTTCCAGTACAGAGCCAACTTTTCCTTTAAATTTTCCTTTAATAACTTTCACCTTATCTCCTTTTTTTACAAGCATTGATCTAATTTTTTTTCCTATTTTTTGTATTAATTCTTTAGATAGACGAATGTGAAGAAATTTTTTTCTTAGATGTAGCGGAGCATTAAAAAATGCTTTTCTTTGTTTTCTTGGTTGTTTAGAACTTATTAAAAACATATAACCACCAAATCAATAATTTTAAACAACTCCAGGAGCTATAGCAGCTACTTTTGGAAATCTTTCTGCAACTTCTCGTGCTATTACTCCTTTAATTTCAGTTCCTACTGGAAGGCTGTTTTCATCTACAATTACAGCAGCATTATCTTCAAAACATATTCTCATTCCATTTGGGCGGCGATACATTTTTTTCTGCCTGATAATTAAACCTTTCATAACTTTTCCCTTTATTTTTGACTCTCCTTTTTTAACAGAAACGATTACTATGTCAGCCACTCCTGCTTTTGGATACATTCCATGATGAGCTTTTGCTCCTTTTACTCCAATTATTTGTAAAATTTTTGCCCCAGAATTATCTGCACAAACCAAAGTGGAACCAACCTGCAATGCCTTTGTAATTTTTGAACCTAAACCTTTCATAAAAACACCCTATTTTATTTTTGTTGTTTCTTTTGTTCTTTTTCTTCTATATTCTGCTCCTGTAACTTTTGTTTTTGAGCTTTTGAATCTTTTTCTTCTTTTGGAGCAAATCCTCCATGTTTTCTCATATGCATTGCCTGAGCTTCATCTCTTTCTTTTACTTGTCCTGGCTGAAGATGGCCTTGGCCTTTTTTGAGTATCTTCGTTACAATCCATGCTTTTGTTTTTGATATTTTTCTACACTCTGCAATCTGTACTATATCCCCTACTTGAGCATTAATATTTTCTGGATTGTGTGCTGCAATCTTTGAAATTTTTCTGGCATATCTTTGATATTTTGGAATATATGAAACTAGGTCTCTCTGAACAATAACTGTTTTTTTTGCTCTATCTGAGACAACAATACCTGAAAATATCAACCCTCTTGTGGGATAAATTCCTTTTCTTTTCTTTGCCATCTAATCAACCAACTTTTATACAATTTTTTTGTTCTATCCTCAGGCTTACAGATAGCCTGAGAAAGATTTAGAATATGATTTTTGTGCTTTAGTATAACTCCTTTTTTTGGAACTATAATATCTTTGTTTTTTGTTCTAAGAACGATTGTGTTTAGAGTTTCATCTATAATTTTTCCTCGTTTGCCAACTAACAAAATGTTTGGGCTAGAAATTATTTTTACCTCTAGGCCAATCCAATTTTGTAGCATTAATTTATCCATTAATTTACTACCTCCTTTTTTACTTCGATTGCTTCTGGTAAATAACCCATAGAAACTAAAATATCTTTGATTTTTGAAGTGTGATTTCCTTGTAGCACTATTAGGCCTTCTTTTACAGTCCCTCCACAGGCTAACTTATTTTTTAATTCTTTGGCTGTTTGCTCTAACTTATCTTTTTCAACTCCTTCTACAATAGTTACTAACTTTTTAAATTTCTTTTTTGTTGCATAAACTTTTAATCTGATATTTTCTTTTTCTATAAAATCTGAGACTATTTCTTTCATTAGGTCATCTTTCAAAATATTTCCCACTACTTTTCACCTCTCAAATTTTTTGTTTTTTGATTTAACAAAGTTAAAATCCTAGCAATAGTTTTTTTAATTTCTCTTATCTTTCCAGGACTTTGAACTTTTGATTTTGCAAAAATTTTTCCTCTTTCTAAATTTAATTCTTTTTTTAGTTCGTTTAATTTTGAATTTAAGGCAGCTTGATCGAGTTTTTTTAATTCTGATTTTTTTATTATTGCCATAAACATCACTTAACTATTTTTTTCTTTTGGAAGGCTTGAAAACCCCACCACCTTTTTGTTTTTGTTCTTCTACAGGTTCAGTAGTAGCTGTTTTTGATTTGAAAGCTTGTGGTTGAGCCTCATCAATATCTGCAGCTTGTTTAATAATATTTGGAATTTCCACTTCTTTAGCAGGTTCTTTATCTGGAAATACTGTTCCTGGAGGAACTATTGAAACTCTCACTCCTATTGCTCCTGGTTTTGGATATGCAGTAACATGAGCTGTTTTTACTAATCTAGTTGGCTCCCCTGCTTTCGGAATATATCCTGCTGAACCCCTTAATGCTTTTGCTCTTCCTCCTTTTGCAGCTAATTTTCCTGCCACTGTTATTTCTCCTCCTAATGCCCCGGCATTCATAATATCTCTTAAAGCTGCATGTAAAATAACTCGTGGTTTTTTGCCAGTTTCAATTAATTTTGCAATTTTTTTTGCCACCAATCTTGGCTCAAGGGCAGGGTTTGGAGCTTCGGATACTGAAATTTGCGGGTTTTCAATATTGAATTTTTTAGAAAGTTCTTCTGTGAGGTCTTTTATTGTTTTTCCTTTTCTTCCGATTACTCTCCCTGGATTGGTTACTATTAGATTTACTCTTGTGAGCATAGGTGTTCGTTGAATATCAACATCAACAAATCCAGCTCTATCTAATTCTTCTTCTAAAAATTTTGCTACCAAATGCTTTATTAAAGAATCTTTTATAAATTGTTTTTCAATACCCATCTACTCACCGCTCTTTTTTATAACTTCTGAAAATTTTTTTGGTTTTTTAAGATTGTTAGAAGTTTTTTGAATCTCTTCTGGATTTTTGTTTTCTACTTTTTCTTCGTTGGTATTAGCAGCTTTAGAAGTTTGGACTGCCTTAGCCGACTCCTGAGCTTTGGTTTTTTCTTTTTTTTCTTCTTTTGCTTTTTGTTCTTTCTCTTCTTTTTGTGCTTTTGGTTGTTCCTCTTTTTTTGTAGAGGATATATTTCTAGAAATATTTCTAGAAATTTCTCTTAGAACTATTTCTACAAATGCTGTTTCTAGATCATGTCTAATTCTTCTTCCTTTCGGGGCTAGTCTTCTATAGATATGTTGTTTGTTTGCTACAGCATGGACAACTCTACAATCTCCAAGTCCTTTTGCTGAAGCATTAGCAAGAGCATTTTTTAAAACCTCTAAAACAATTTTTACTGATTTTACTGGATAGCCTCCCTTTTTTCCTCCAAGCTCTCTTAGATGGCCTCTTCTTTTATTGTGCTTAAAATATCTAATTGGCCTTTTTTTTGCTGCTGCCTGTTCTAAAAATTCTAACGCAGACTTTGCATTTCTATTTCTAATATTTGCACAAACGTTTGCCAAATCCTTAAAGCTTGCATTAATATTTTCTCTTCTTGCAAATGCAAGTTTTCGGCAATGTATTCAAAGGCTTTGCGAATATGTACGTAGCTATGCAAAGGC
>JAOAJF010000059.1 GCA_026414325.1 Microcaldota archaeon | reverse complement strand
GGATATGAGACAAATAACAAGTTTAAAATCATACAGAGATGGATGTGAACTTCACTCACCTCCGTAGTTATTTGAACTTTATCAATGTTTAAAATCATACAGAGATGGATGTGAACAACTCATAAGAAAAAATAAAGAAATAATAGAAGATGAGTTTAAAATCATACAGAGATGGATGTGAACAGTTAAATCTTAGAAATTCTAATAATTCTTGTAATACGTTTAAAATCATACAGAGATGGATGTGAACTACATGGAGATTTCACTCCATGCTCTTTGAAAATCAGTTTAAAATCATACAGAGATGGATGTGAACATTTTATATATTTGTGAAAAAATTGCATACTTGATTCGGTTTAAAATCATACAGAGATGGATGTGAACTTTAACGCGGCTAAAGCTGTTAAAATTACTTGTTTTATCGTTTAAAATCATACAGAGATGGATGTGAACTTAAACTGAATACAAAAATTCATGAAACTTATTTCGGTTTAAAATCATACAGAGATGGATGTGAACTCGAATTGAAACATAAAGTAGATGATATAAAAGAAGCAGTTTAAAATCATACAGAGATGGATGTGAACTGTTAAAAATTTCTACTACTTCTTACTAGACAAAACTCCGTTTAAAAT
>JAOAJF010000058.1 GCA_026414325.1 Microcaldota archaeon | reverse complement strand
AATCCTACATTAGGCCGATTTTAACAAATCGTCGAAAAAGGTGCATCGGTAAATATTGAGCATTTCAATCCTACATTAGGCCGATTTTAACTTATATTGTTTGATGTTTTTGAAAATACAACAAAAAATTTCAATCCTACATTAGGCCGATTTTAACAAACTCTACCTTGTTCGTGGCTTGTACATGCACAATATTTCAATCCTACATTAGGCCGATTTTAACTTTTTTTCGTTGTTCCTGAGAAGTAAACATATAACTAATTTCAATCCTACATTAGGCCGATTTTAACTTTACATTTATCTAACTTATACACTTTTGTTTTTAATTATTTCAATCCTACATTAGGCCGATTTTAACTTGTTCTATCGTGCTAAAGAAATTTTTTGTTCTGTCGTATTTCAATCCTACATTAGGCCGATTTTAACCCTTAAGCATGTTTATGTCCAGATAATGCAACATTCATTTCAATCCTACATTAGGCCGATTTTAACACTACAAAAAGTAAATAAAAATGCAATTGCATTAACATTTCAATCCTACATTAGGCCGATTTTAACAAGAACACGAATACGAAACAATTTATGAAACAACACAATTTCAATCCTACATTAGGCCGATTTTAACAAGAAAGATAG
>JAOAJF010000057.1 GCA_026414325.1 Microcaldota archaeon | reverse complement strand
AGTTGATTATTTGTTGAACTGTTGCATTGACTGGGTTGGAGGATTGGATTGTTACTGCAGAAGAGTTGTTAGATGCTACTGATGTTGTCCAAGTGTTAGCTACTGCTGTTTGTTGACATCTTATAGATGCACCTAGATAACCTTGTGGAACAACCCATGTTTGACTTGTTGCTCCTGATATTGGATTTGTTCCATTGTACCATTGCCAAGTTCTAGCTGAAGTGTTTTCTGTGTCTCCATCTGCATCTGAGAATGTTCCTGGGTTACAAGTAAGAGTTTGTCCTACTCTTGGTGTTCCACTTATTGTTGGAGCTGTTAGAGATGCTGGATTATCTGGATAAGCATTTGAAGATGATGTGTTGTTAGATAATCCTGCTGAATCATTAAAGTAGATTGTAAATGATGCTGTTGCTGGTGTTGAAGATGAACAAGACCAATTAACAAATCTTCTATTACCAGATGTTGCATTAGCTATTTGTGAACATGAACCTGCACTAACAGATATAGACCAATTTATTATATCAGCACCACCATCTGGATCATCAGCATATGAAACAATAGTAAAGTTGTGAGAGTTAGTTGAGTTGATTATTTGTTGAACTGTTGCATTGACTGGGTTGGAGGATTGGATTGTTACTGCAGAAGAGTTGTTAGATGCT
>JAOAJF010000056.1 GCA_026414325.1 Microcaldota archaeon | reverse complement strand
AAATCTTTTAATGCAAAATCAATTGGTTTTTGGTTTGTAGAGATTGTGCTTAAAGAAGAAAGATTGTTTTCTGGATTAGTAAAATAAATATCTATCTCTGAAGTGTAAGATAATGAAACAAAAATAGAAAAAATAAAAAACAAAAAGAACTTCATAATAAAATTTTAAAATTGGCTAACTTATGAAGTTAAATATTAAATAAAGAATTTTTAAAAAATTAAAATTTTATCTCTAAAGAAATTCTGTGATTGCCAAACCCATCACTATAAATAAATGGCAGACCAAATGAATAAATAAAACCTAAATTTAATTTTTCAGAAACTTTTATTCCTTGATAACCAAAACCTAAATTTAAAGAATTTTTATTAATTCCAAACCTTAAAGGTATTGTATGAAAATTTAAATATGTCTCAAAACCAACTGCATAAAAAAGTTTTGTGGTTTCATCACCCCAATTTTGATTTCTATATCTTAGTTCTAATCCTAAAGTAAAATCTTCAAAGTACAAGCCTGCTTTTATATCACCAAAATTATAAGTAGAACCAAAACATATACTCATTGGAACAATATCTTCAACATCATCTAAGACAGCAATATTTGGTTGGTTTATGTCTTTTACTGCTAAACCTAACGAAATTTTTTCATCCAAAAATTTGTATATTGTAC
>JAOAJF010000055.1 GCA_026414325.1 Microcaldota archaeon | reverse complement strand
AATTAGAGGTTTATTATTAACAGAAAATGGTAAAAGAAAATTCCTAAAATATTATGAAGAAAAATTAGAAACAAAAATAAAACACAGAAGCTTAAAGAGAAATGTTTCTTATAGAAAACTAATTAGACTGGAAGCCTATAAACTAATTAAACATCTTTTAGGAATTAAAGAGTATAAACCTTTTGTTATTTGGTGGTAGAATGTATGTTATTATTGTTTATGATATAGAAGAGGAAAGAGTAAATAAGATAAAAAAAATACTCAGAATGTATCTAACTTGGGTGCAAAACTCTGTTTTTGAAGGGGAAATAAAAGAAAGCCAGTTACTACGCCTCAAACAATTGTTGTTAGAAACAATAAAAGAAAAAGATTCAATTAGATTATATATAATTGAAAATCCTAGATTGGTAAAAAAAGAAATTTTAGGAGTATCAAAAGGAGATTGGGAAAGTAATATTATTTAATTAAAACTAAAAAGTCGCGCATCAGCGCAGCTTCTTTCCATTTTCCCGATTCGCGACATTTTTTGAGTAAAATTTAAATATTTTCTAAGAATATTATATACGTAGATGCCACCATTTCTTTCACCTGTTAGAATCGGCCTAATGTAGGATTGAAACAGCAAACAGAATTTGAAAATTTTCTAAAGAAATATAAGTTAGAATCGGCCTAATGTAGGATTGAAACTGCTTAAGGCAATTGAG
>JAOAJF010000054.1 GCA_026414325.1 Microcaldota archaeon | reverse complement strand
GAGGTGGAGCAGAAGGAGGGGGAATAAATCTTGGAATTTTTCCTTCTACATCTGGATAGCCATCATACTTTTCTCTCCAAAATTGATAAAAATAAAACGAGTTAGCATTCTTATTTATTTTAACTATTGCTGGCACAGAACTACCCCCAGCTAAATATTTAAAGTATTTGCCAAAGAAAAAAATCCTGGGAGGAGCTCTTAGCCAAAACCCTGGCCAGGGATAGCCACTATTAATATCGCACATTATCCAATTAGTATTTTTATAATCTTGTGAGTTACGCTTGAAACGAACATAGAGCACACTTTCTTTTTGCCTCTCTCTCTGCTCATCTGCATGATCGAGAGGATTGTTGCTATTAAATTCAAAATCATTGTACTGCTCTCCTACTTTAATAAAGGCCTCTGTTATAGGAAAAATTCTAGCTGGTTCCATTGTTGGTCCTATACTATAATAATCTATAAATGTCCAGTTTAAACCTCTTTCCGGATCGTTTTGCATTACTAATCTATCCCCATATGGATTAAGGCGAGTATTATTAACTATGATGATTGTATCTAAATAAGGAGCATGAATAAAGCTAAGATGCAATCTATCTTCTACTGACCTGGGCTCGTAGATTGGAGTTAGGCCTTGGTTTTTTCCTTCATAAGCTAAAAATTCTAATTTATCTTTTCTAAATTCTCCTATGATTGCATTTAGGTGCCT
>JAOAJF010000053.1 GCA_026414325.1 Microcaldota archaeon | reverse complement strand
TTCAATCCTACATTAGGCCGATTCTAACTTGCTTGAAGGAAAATTTGCTGTTCTTTCCCCAAAGTTTCAATCCTACATTAGGCCGATTCTAACCAAAGAATTGTCCGAATATTTTTATCTCCCCAGTTCGTTTCAATCCTACATTAGGCCGATTCTAACGATAAAAGATATCCGATTGTGGAATTTGATATCTATGGTTTCAATCCTACATTAGGCCGATTCTAACTATGATTTTCTTATTAGCATTATCAATTCAAATATTGTTTCAATCCTACATTAGGCCGATTCTAACCTGAAGACCAAGATCAATACGTGTACGTCCTATTATCAGGTTTCAATCCTACATTAGGCCGATTCTAACTCTTGAACAGTTTTTACAAAATCATTTCCGCTTTTAATTTCAATCCTACATTAGGCCGATTCTAACTCTCTTAGGTATACTCGACGCCATCTTCTTTCTTTTCATTTCAATCCTACATTAGGCCGATTCTAACCATGCGTTGGTTCACCATTTAAATTAAACTTTACAATATTTCAATCCTACATTAGGCCGATTTTAACGATTCGAGCAAATTCTTCAACAACAATCTTACACAAATTTCAATCCTACATTAGGCCGATTTTAACAAATTTTTGAAATAATGATAAAAAGCTGGAATCCACAATTTCAATCCTACATTAGGCCGATTTTAACAAACATGCCAATCGTTGCACCATATTCTTCAAGAACATTTCA
>JAOAJF010000052.1 GCA_026414325.1 Microcaldota archaeon | reverse complement strand
TTATTTCTTGAATCATCAACTTTTAAACCACCTTTTTTAACAGCAAAGATATTGTATAGCATCTCTGTTTTTTTTTTCTGGGGCCAACTTTTTATCTATCTTTTTTATTTTTTCATTAATTAAAGAAGATTGGCTAACTATGCGCTGCTCCTCTGCAAGCACTTGTTTATTTGTGAAGTTTGGCATTAAGTTATAATTATTATAAGCAGCTACTAAAGCAACAGTCAAAAAAACAACTTTTTTATTCATGAAGTAATTATGTTCAGAAGTGATTAAAAATGTAACATATAAAATATATTTAAAAAACATAGGAAAGATATTTTTTATTCCAACGAGGGAAAACTATGTATAATTACAAAGAAGTAGAAGAAGAGATACTAAAGTTTTGGGAAAAAAATAATATATACAATAAAGCAAAAGAAAAAGTAGCAAATTCACAAATAAAATTTTATTTTTGCGACGGCCCACCGTACGCCACAGGGCAAATTCATCCAGGAACTGCTTGGAATAAATGCATAAAAGACGCAGTTTGTAGATACCATAGAATGTGCGAGGAAGAAGTAAGAGCTCAACCTGGTTATGACACTCATGGTCTTCCAATAGAGGTAAAAGTTGAACAAGAACTCGGAATAAAAAACAAAAGGGAAATAGAAAATTTGGGGATAGATAAATTTGTAGTAAAATGTAAAGAATTCGCAACACGATATATTGATGTAATGAGTAACCAATTCAAAAGATTGGGCGTTTGGATGGATTGGGAAAACCCCTATATTACTTATAGAGACGATTACATAGAATCGTCATGGGAAACATTAAAAATGGCGTGGGAAAAAGGTTTGATGTATGAAGGAGTTTATGTTCTCCCATAT
>JAOAJF010000051.1 GCA_026414325.1 Microcaldota archaeon | reverse complement strand
CACATTTTTCTAATTACCTTCAGATCATCGGTCCAATTTGGGATTACCAAATTTGTGACTTCAAGCCAAACACCTTCTTCCTTGAAAATTTTCAAATTCCGCAATACAGGTTCCAATCTCCCATTACTAATTTTTCTATAGATTTCATCATCAAATACTTTTAAATCTATATTTGCAGCATCAAGATATTTACAAAGTTGACGAAGCGGTTTTTCGTTTATATAGCCGTTAGATTTCAACAAATTTTTGATTCCTTTTTGCCTTGCAAGCTTTGATGTATCAAGAACATATTCATAGAAAGTTGTTGGCTCGGAGTATGTGTAAGCAATTGTTTCACATTTATAATTCAAACATTGTTTTATTGTTTCTTCAGGCATCAAATCATAATTAGTTGTCTCCTTAGGGCTTACTTGTGAGATCTGCCAGTTCTGGCAATTTAAACATCTAAAATTACAACCCGCCATTGCAACTGAAAAGGATTTTGCAGCAGGTAAAAAGTGAAAAAATGGTTTTTTCTCAATTGGATCTATATGAACCGCACAAGGATTTCCGTATGCAATAGAATAAAGTTTGTTTTTTATATTCACACGATTTCTGCAGAAACCTGTATCACCATCTGCAAGTTTACACTCATGCGGACACTTCTGACATTGTAATAATCCACCCTCACCTATAGAATAATACAATGCTTCCTTAGTCCATTTATCTAAAATTTCATTTTTCTTATCAGTTACATTTTCGAAAAAATTAAAAAAGCTGTTTTCTGATTTTATCTTATAAATTAATCCACAAAATCCTAAACCGCACAACCCTAAGAATTCACGCTTTGTGTATTTTCGTATAAAAATTTCGCTCATAATTTAACTTCGCTTCATAAATGTTAACACACTTCCGATTAGATT
>JAOAJF010000050.1 GCA_026414325.1 Microcaldota archaeon | reverse complement strand
CAGCAAGAGGGACAGACCTGGGAAGCAGTAATGTTTGCTGCTAAGTATAAACTTGATAATTTAATTCAAATAATTGATAGAAATTTTATTCAAATAGATGGAAATACTGAAGATGTAATGCCTTTAGGAAATTTAGCAGATAAATATAAGGCCTTTGGCTGGGAAGTATTAGAACTAAAAAACGCTAACAAAGTGGAAGAAGTTTTAGCTGTTTTAAAAAATGCTATAAAGCTTTCAAAAGAAAAAATTCAAAAACCAATAGTAATAATTGCTTATACTATCCCAGGAAAAGGAGTAAGTATTTTTGAAAGAGATTATCGTTGGCATGGAAAGGCACCAAATGAGCAAGAGCTAAAAATTGCTCTCAAAGAATTAGAAGAAGAAAATAAAAAAATACAAAAAGAAATTGGTGAAAAAAATGTTTGAATTAAATCCAGAGATGAATTTAGAAAAAGATATTTTTTCACCTAATTTGAAAATGCTACCAACGAGAGATGGGTGGGGAAAAGCATTAGAAGAGCTTGGAGCAGAAGATGAAAATATTTGTGTATTAACTGCAGATTTGTCTTCAAGTGTTAGAACAGAATGGTTTGAAAAAAAATTTCCTAACAGATTTTTTAATTGCGGAGTTGCTGAACAGAACATGGCTTCTGTTGCTGCTGGTTTAGCTTTAGAAGGAAAAAAAGTATTTTTTTCTTCCTTTGCTGTTTTTAGTCCTGGAAGAAATTGGGATCAGATTAGAGTGAATATTGCTTATAATAAATTAGATATAAAATTTTCTGGTGCTCATGCTGGAGTTATGACAGGAGAGGATGGGGCTACACATCAAGCTTTAGAAGATATTGCGCTGATGCAAGTCCTTCCAAATATAGTTGTTTTAGTTCCAGCAGATTATAATCAGGCATATTTGGCAGCTAAAAAAGCTGCTAGTTATAAAGGACCAGTTTATATTCGATTAGGAAGAGAAAAAATACCTATTTTTAGTACTTTGCAGACCCCTTTTGAAATTGGAAAAGCAAATGTCTTAAAAGATGGTGAAGATTTAGCAATTTTTGCAACAGGAGTAGAAGTCTATGAAGCTCTTAAAGCCTCAAAAAAATTAGATGAAGAAAAAATAGATGCTGCAGTTATTGATTTTCATACAATAAAACCTTTGGATAAAGCGATAGTAGAAAAATATGCTAAAAAATGTTCAAAAATTTTAATTTGTCAGGAGCACCAGGCTAATGGAGCTTTAGTTGGTGCAGTTGCAGAATTTTTAGTGCAAAAAGGATTAGATGTAAAAGTCGAGATAGTTGCAATAGAAGACAAATTTGGACAATCTGGAAGTGGTTGGGAGTTATTAAGATATTATGGACTAGACGCAGAAAATATTTATAAAAAAGCTAAAAAATTAAACGAGGTGAAAACATGAAAATATTTTTGGATAGTGCAGATGTAGAAAAAATAAAAAAATACGCCCAAACCGGATTGGTTGATGGAATTACTACAAATCCAACACTAATTTTAAAATCTGGTCTTTCACAAGAGAAAGCAATAAAACAAATTTGTTCTATAATTGATGGGCCAGTGAGTGTTGAAGGAATAGGCCAAAATGTTGAAGAGATAGTAAAAGAAGCAGTAAAATTTTCTTCATGGGCAAAGAATGTAGTTGTAAAAGTTCCTCTTAGCCAAGAAGGTCTAAAAGCAGTCCGACAATTAAATAAAATGAAAATAAAGACAAATGTTACTTTAGTTTTTTCAGCCACTCAGGCATTGTTGGCAGCAAAAGCAGGTGCTAATTATGTTTCTCCATTTATCGGAAGATTAGATG
>JAOAJF010000004.1 GCA_026414325.1 Microcaldota archaeon | reverse complement strand
ATGATATTAGTCAAAATGGTTTAGCTCTATTAGAAGAAATAATGCAGATATATAAAAATTATGAATTTAAAACTCAAGTAATTGCAGCTTCAATAAGAAGTCCAACACATGTTTTAGCAGCTGCTAAAATAGGAGTACATATTGCTACAGTACCTCCAGAAATTTTTGAAAAACTTTTTTATCATCCTCTTACTGAGAAGGGAATAAGTATATTTTTAGAAGATTACAAAAAAGCTTTGGAAAATTCTTCATCTAACAAATAATAAGACCAATTAGGTTCTTTTTCTTCAAATTTTTTATTTTCTAAGATACTTAAAATATTTTTTAAAATTTCTTGTTTTGATTTTTTAGATACATCTATTTCAATAACTTTAGAATTAGGATAATTCTTTAAACTTTTTATTGTACAGTAATCTAAAATCTCGGCTAATAAATTTTCTTTTATTTTCTCTTTAGAATAATTTCTATTTTTTAATCTCTTATATAAGATTTTTGGATCTATTCTAAAAACAAATACAAAATCTGCAGCCAATTTTATTTCACAACCAATGTGTCCTTCTAAAACAATTTTGTTTGTTTTTTTTAATTGAGCTATTAAATTGTTTAATGTTTTTTGAAGTTTTTTTAGATTTACAACATATGAATCAAAAGTTTGATCATAAGATAAAAATAATTTTTTGTCTTTTACTATTTGATTAATTTCTAAAAATTTTGCATTTAGTTTTTTTGCAAGTAATTTTGCTAAAGTAGTTTTACCGCTCCCAGGAATTCCAACTATTAAAATAACTAAATTTTTTTTAGAAATATTTTCTTTGTTTTTAGAAATATTTTTTTTGGCCATAAAAATCTTTCAAAGTTTTTTATAAAGCTCTTTTAAAAAATTTTTTCCTTCTTTTAGAAGTGAAAAACCTTTTTTTGTTAGAGAGTAATAATTTCTTTTGTCTTTTTCTTTAGATTGAAGAAAACCATCTGCCTCTAATTTGTATAAAACAAGATAAACCCACAACAGAGATGGTTTAAAACCAAATTTTTTTTCTATTTGCTCAACTAAAGTATATGCATAAACCTCTTTCTTTTTAGCCAAGGAGAGAATATAAATCCACAAATTTGATAGGGTTGTTGATTTTTTAAAGCGTAAAAAAGGTTTTGAATTTAAAACTTCTAAATTATTTTTTCTTCCCATATTCTTAAATCCTCTTTAGGATTTTTTTGTTTTATAATTTCAGCTAATTTTTGAGAATATATAGTTGGATAAACGCCACTTAAACAACCTAAACAAAGTTTTTCTTTTGGCAGCCCGATACAATCTACTAATTCATCGATTGTTAAATAAACCAGAGAATCTGCACCAATAGCTTGGCGTATTTGCTCTATTGATTTTTTATGTGCAATTAAATCATCAAAATTTGGCAAATCTATTCCATAAAAACAAGGAGCAACAATTGGCGGGCAAGCAACTCTAAAATGTACCTTTTTTGCACCACCTTCTTTTAGAAGTGAAACAATCGAGCCTGCAGTATTTCCTCGAACAATAGAATCATCAATCAGAACAATTTCTTTTCCCTCGATTAATTTTTTAATTGGATTTAATTTTAGCCTTACTGCTTCTTTTCTTTTTGTAGCAGGCATTATAAATGTTCTCCCAATATAACGATTTTTAATTAAGCCTTCGACAATAGGGATATTTAATTGCTCACTATAGCCTTGAGCAGCAGGCCTAGAAGTATCTGGAACTGGAACGACAACATCTGCTTTTATTTTCTCTTTTTGTGCAAGCTTTTTGCCTAAATTGTATCTAACTTCATAAACCAATCTTTCTTCTTGAATTGAATCTGGTCTAGAAAAGTAAATAAATTCAAAAGCACAATGTTTAGAAGAAGTTTTTGGTGCAACTATCTTTTTTTCTATTTTATTTTTGTGAATTACTATTACCTGGCCAGCTTCAACATTTCCTTTCAATGGAATTGAGTTTATATCCAAAGCTACTGATTCAGAAGCAAACATAATTGTTTGTGAATCTGCTCCCCAACATAGAGGTCTTATAGCATTAGGGTCTCGAAAAACAATTAAAGAGCCATTATCTAAAATTGCACAAACTGAATAGGCTCCATCTAATTCTGCCATTAAATTTTTTATTGCAACAAAAATATCTTTAGAATTATTTAAATTTAAAATCAAATTGTTTAAGATTAATTCTGCATCGCAAGTAGAACAAAATTTTATTTTTTTCTTCTCCAGTATATCCCTACTTAAACCATAGTTAGAAATATTTCCATTATGGGCTAGGGCAATTTTTCCAAATTTTGAACTTCCTAAAAATGGTTGGGCATCTTGTACTCCGCCTGCACCTATCGTTGGATAGCGAACATGGCCTAAAGAGATATAACCTTCAACTTCTAAAAGTTCTGATTTTTTGATTGCCTCAGAAACTAATCCAACATTTTTTATTACGTTTATATTTTTTCCATCAAAAGAAGCAATTCCTGCACTATCCTGTCCTCTATGCTGAAGAGCAATGAGAGCATTATAAATCAATAATGAAACATCCTTCTTTTTAAAAGAATAAGCTGCAACAACACCACATTCTTCTTTTAAAAATTTTAAATCAACTACTCTAAGCCTTTTTTTATCCATATTAAATATTCAACGTATTTAAATAAAAAGTTTTCTCTATCTAGTCTAAATAAATTTTTTTGAATAATTAACAATAGAGCTAAAAAGTGGGCTGCAATCATTTTTTATAAAAGAGCTGCTAAAAAAATTCAGGATTTTAGATAGAAAAGAATTATCTCTTTTTTTTATATTAGTCCAAAGTGGGTTTTGATATATTCTAATATGGCACTCTGGATGAGGCATGAGACCTAGAACATTTCCATATTCATTACATATTCCTGCTATAGATTCAACTGAGCCATTAGGATTAAATGGATAATCATAGGCTTTTAGTCCATCTGGGTTTGCATATCTAAAAACAATTTGGCCTTTTTCTTCTAAAGTTTCTAAGACTTTCTGATTTTTTGCTATAAATCTTCCTTCTCCATGTCGAATAGGAATTAAAAAACATTCTGCTAAAGAATTTGAAAATGGGCAGACTGTTCTTTCTGTTCTAAGATAAACCCATCTATCTTCAAATTTTCCAGATTTGTTTGTTATTAGGCTAAAATTCTTTTCTTTCCAATCCCCCCAGCCAGGCAATGCACCTAATTGAACCAAAATTTGAAAACCATTGCAGATTCCTAAAACAGCCTTTTTTTCTTCTATAAATTTTTTAAAATAAGGATAAAGTTTAAAACGTAATTTATTTGCAAGGATTTTTCCAGATTGTATTTGATCAGCATAAGACCAGCCCCCTGGAAGAACAAAAATTTGCGATTCCTCAAAAATCGAGGGGTTTTTTTCCAAGTCTGAAAAATGTATCAAAAGAGCCTTTGCACCTGCTTTTTTAAATGCATAAGCAGTTTCTAATTCAGAATTTATACCAAAACCACAGAGTATAATAGCAGTTGGCTCCTTCATAACACTTCCTCCAAAGTTTTTTTATAGTAATTTTCCATTTGCTCTACTGGCAAGTCTACCAAAAGTTTTTCTTTTCCAAAAATTTTAAGACTATTTTGTTGAACTTTTCCAATACAAACATAAAAAGAACCATCTAAAATTTTTTCAAATTCTTTTTTATTTTTTGGGTTTATACTAACGACAAATCTGGAAGGCGATTCACTAAACAAAAGAGTGGTGCTATCTAAATCTAATAAATTTTGAAGAGGAAAAAGATCTATTTTTGCTCCAGTTTCTCCCCCGATGCAGCATTCAGCTAAAGCTATTGCCAAACCCCCATCAGAGCAATCATGGCAAGAATTTAATAAACCTTTTTGAATTGCTTTTGAAAGTTTTTTGTATAAAGAAAAACTTTCTTTTTCTTTTAAAGTAGGGCAAATTAATTTTGTTTGATCTAAATTTCTGAGTAAGGAATATTCGCTATAGCGCATTTCTGGATAGGTTTTGCCAACCAAATATATCAAATCCCCTTCGTTCTTGAAATCAGAAGTAAGAGCTAGCTCAATATTTTTGATAATTCCAACCACTGTTATTAACAAAGTCGGAGGAATAGAGATTTTTATATTTCCAAATACATAGTCGTTTTTCATCGAGTCTTTACCAGAAATGAAAGGTAGAGAGTAATGTTTAGCTACATCTGCTAAAGCCATGTTTGCTCTAACCAATTGACCTAATTTTAGGTCTCCATCTAAATTTTTTTCTGATTTTATTGGATCAGGCCAACAAAAATTATCGAGTGCAACCCAATGATTCATATCTCCTCCAACTGCCAAATAATTTCTTACAGCTTCATCTATAGCCAATTGTGCCATAACATAACAATCATAATCAGAATATTTTGGACAAATTCCATTTGAAACACAAATGCCTAAATTTTTATCATAAAATGGCTGAATCACTGCCCCATCTGCTGGGCCTCTAAAAGATTTTCCACATAAAGGTTTTACTACAGACATGCCTAAAACTTCATGATCATATTGTCTAATAACATTTTCTCTGGAGCAAATATTTAATGAAGCTAAAAGCTCTAAAATATCTAAATTGTAATTTTCTTTTTCTTCTAATTTTAAAATTGGAGTTTTGATTTCTGGTTTTTTGAACGTTGCAAAAAGCTTTGGTTTTGGAAGACCTTTGTGCAAAAATTTTACATCCAAATATAAAACAGTTTTATCAAAATATTTTACTTGTAAATAACCACTTGAGTTAAATTCACCAATATCGCTAACTTCTACATTATGTTTTTTTGCTAAAACAACAAAATCGCCTGCATTTTGAGGTGGAACTGCAACAGTCATTCTTTCTTGAGATTCAGATAAAAATATTTCCCATGGCTCTAAACCAGAGTATTTTAAAGGACAGCGCTCTAGATGTATTGTCGCTCCTCCAGTTATTTGAGCGAGTTCTCCGACAGAAGAAGAAAGCCCTCCTGCTCCATTGTCAGTCAAACCACTATGAAGCCCTAATTGTTGAGATTCTAACAAAAAGTCTAAAACTAATTTTTGTGTAAATGGATCTCCAATCTGTACAGCTGAGGTTGGGGAAGTCTCATCCAAATGCTGAGAAGAAAAGGTTGCACCATGAATACCATCTTTTCCTGTTCTTCCTCCAACTAAAAAAATTCTATCTTTTGGTTTAATGTATTTTTGGTAACACTTAAGCCCATTTTTTGTTTTAATAGGCATTAGACCAGCAGTACCACAAAAAACTAAAGGTCTGCCTAAAAATCTATCGTCAAATATAATAGAACCATTTATTGTAGGAATACCTGAAGCATTTGCTCCTTTTTCCACACCTGCCCTTACACCTTGAAATATTCTTTTTGGATGAAGAACTTTAGGTGGAAGCTCTTTGTTATAAAAAGGAGAAGCAAAACAGAAAATATCTGTATTAAATATTGGCTTTGAGCCAAGTCCTGCTCCTAAAACATCTCGATTTACTCCAAGTATACCAGTTAAAGCTCCTCCAAAAGGGTCTAGGGCAGAAGGAGCATTATGAGTTTCGCATTTAACTGCAACTGCCCAGTTATCTGAAATAGAAAATATTCCTGCATTGTCTACAAAAGCAGATAGTATATAAGATTTTTTGAGCTTTTTTGTAGTAAAATAAATAAAAGTTTTAAATAAAGAATCTATTTTGATTTTTTTAGATTTTTTGCCTTCTATAAAATTAAAATTGATCAAAGCATTGAATATTTTGTGTTTGCAGTGTTCTGACCAGGTTTGAGCAATACACTCTAATTCAACATCAGTAGGCATTGGCTGCAAACCAACTGCTGCCCTTTTTTTAATCACTTTTGGATTAGAATAATATTTGATAATAGTTTTAAATTCTTCGAGGTTTAAAGCAAGTAAGCGATGCTTAGATAATTTTTCTAAGTAATTTTTATCTTTTTTTAATGGAATGTAAGAAAAAGAACCAGGCTTACTATCTTGTATAAATAAGTTTTTATCTTTTAGATAAAAATCCTTTGCCTCAGAATTAGAAAAAATTTCTATATCTTCAACTAATGGATTATAAAGATTTTTAAAAGCAAAATGCTGCAACTGCTCTTTAGTTATATTAGCTTTTATATAATAAACCTTAGAAGTTCTTATTTTATTTTCAAAATTTTCTAGAAAATCTTTTATTGCCAAATAAGTTGCATCCCCCAAATTGTCTTTAACTGCCGCTTTATATCTTATCTCTATTGCAATAGTGAAATCAGCTAAAGTAGGGCTATCTAATGAATAACGTTGAGTTACTAAATCACAGAGTATATTTTCGGCTATAGAAATAGCTTGCTGCTGCTCTAAATCTTTTTCAAAAATATAATCTGAAGCTATAAACACTTTAGCAAAATCTAAATTAAATTCTTTTTTTAACAATTCTTCTATACTCTCATTTTGTTGAAACTCTTCATTAAATATAACTTCTATTATTTTTACCATATCAAATAAACAATTGTAAAATTTAAAAAGTTTAAATAGTACCTTACTCCTTTATAAGTTCTGCTACGATTGCACCATATGCTGGCCTAGATACAAAAACTCCTAATAAATAACCCAAAATTGTGGTTGAGCCAAAACCAATTATTTCAACTAGTCCAGATATAACTACCAATGGTAAAAATGCTAAAATAGCAACTGCAGCATTTGTAAAAATAATTTGGAAGGAGTAGTCCATTCCTTCTTTTAGATTTTCTTTTCTTCTTAAAACATTATCAGTTATTACTATTTGAGCATCCACTGATATTCCTGTAGCTGCAATAATTCCTGCCATTGCAGCGAGGTCTATAGAAAACATTCCAATAATAGCAGTTAGAATAATTATTTCGCAAACGGAAACAAAAACTATTGGAAAAACTACTAAAGGATTTTTATATCTAAAAGCAACGAATAAAGAAATAAAAATTAAAGCAAAAACTAAACCACTTAAAGAAAGCTTTAAGATTTCTTGACCAAAAACCGGTGGAACTTCTTGAGCTGAGCCTAGAGAGATTTTTACAGGCAATGCACCTCCCTTTAAAACTGCCACCAATTCTTTTGCTTTTAGTTCTGCATCTAAAATCTTTTTATTTCCCTGTCCTTGTGCATAACCACTAATAATATAAGAACCAGTTGTAGTTGAACCATCTGTAACTTCTGGACTTAATATTGCTGCAGAGCGCAGCCCAACTACATCCCATCTAGAAATGTAAATAAATCCTGTTGAGGAAACTATTTTTGGGATAAAAGTTTCTGATGGTTTTTGAACAATTTGAAACCCTTTTTCTATTAATTTTTTTTGGATGTAAGAAGAAGAGTCTGAAGAAATATAAGCAGTAGCATTTACAAAATTATCTGCTTTTATACTCTCCTGCTCAAGATTTTGAATTAAATCTTCTTCTAGAACTATCTTAACATTGGCATTTTCAAATTTTGTAGCTTGTATAAGTGCTTTTAGTACATCTGATTCAGAAATATTTAATCTATTGGATTTATAGTTTGGATTTATTTCTTCTTGGTCCTTATGAAATTGTTCTATAGATTGATTTAAAATTTTTTTAGATATAACAATTAACCCTTCTGTTGGCTTATCTAAAAACATATAGATTGGATAATTGGCTTTGCCTTTTACTACTTTTGCAAAATGCTCTTGTCCGTCTTTTGTAAGAGAAAAACCGACAACCCAGTCAGCACGATAATTAAGTGGATTGAGCTGCCTTACAGTATCCTGATAAATTTCCTCTCCGCTAAGAGCTACTTTTCCATCTACTATTCCTTCGAAAATTCCTTGTCTGGATAAAATCGCTTCTATATTTGAAACTAATTCTGGATTTAATTTTGATACTTCGATATGAACCTCGCTATCACCAATAGGAGTAACTTTAATTTCTGTAAGACCAAAGGTTGCTGTTCTAACTTTGATATTTTCTACTAAATTTTGCATAGTGATTTGATCTACCGGATGAGCCAGAAGAACTGGGATTTTTGTACCTCCTGCAAAATCAATTCCAAACTTTAACCCTCCACCAAATGGCCCGCCATTTACAAAAACCCAAAGAATAGAGGCTAGAGTTAAAACTACTAAAATTAAAACTTTTGGATTTTTTGCCAAATTTATTAATTTATTTAAAGATAGTTTCATATTCTCACTTAATTTCTAAATAATAAATCACTTAAACTTGTAGAATAAATTTTTTTACCCTTTTTTTCTGATTCTTCGATATAATGCATTAGAATTATTGCATTAAATGCCCAAGTTGCAATTAGATCTCCTATTAACCCCCCAATTGCTACTACTGCAATTATAAAATAAAGCTGAATCTTTGTAATATAAGCAACTATAAGTAAAGTTAAGAAAGCAACTATTGTAGACAAACTCATGGTAAAACCAGTTTTCATTGCCTGATAAGCTCTTTCTTTTAAACTACCCTCGCTTCTTTTTAGCAAATTCATTGTTAGTAAGATATCAGTATCTAAAGAAAAGCCTACCAACATTAATAAAGTAGCAAAAGAGGGAAGATTTAGAGGGATAGAAAAAACTGACATTAATCCCAAAGCCATTATTACATCTGCAACTGCACCTGCTAAAACAGCTAAGGATGGAATAAAAGTTCTAAATATTAAAAAAACTGCAATTGTAACTAAAATAAAAGAAATTATACCAACTTGAATAGAACGATTGATAAAATCAGAAGATAAGGTTGCACTTCTTTCTTTTAAGGAGATAGAAGCCTCCTTATCAAAAGAAGAAAGTATTTCTCTAAGTCTTTGATTTTCTTTTGAATAAATGGAAGCAAAAGTGTTTTGAACTTCTTTTGAAAGTGCGTTTAATGAGCTATAGTTGGAGGAATTTTTTTCCTTTCCATCAAGTTCAAAAAGCTCATCTACTATTTTATCTATTTCTCCTCTTTTTATTTTGTATTCTTCTAGCTTTGGATTATTTGCAGAATTATTTGAAAAAGTTTCTAATTCCAAATATAGTAAAGTAGAATACTTAGAAAAAAAGTCTGATTTTAATTTTTCTGCTTTTGAGATAGTTGCACTCCTAGAAATTTCCAAATAAGAAAAATATCCTGCTGGGTTTGGTTCTGAGGAATAAGAAAAAACAGTGTAATTATTTTCTTTTAATTTTGTTAGCAGTAAAGTCATATCTGGCTTATTTTTAGAAATCATTTGAATTTCAATTCCACCAGAAAAATCAATCCCTAATTTTATTGGATTAAAAATAAAGATTGAAGCTAAAGAAAGCAAAATTAAAAAAATTGGAATAATAATCAATACTTTATAGTTTTTCAAATTGTAGATATTAGGTAGCTCCATAAAATTAAAACCCCTTCTTTAGATTAAAAAGCTTAAAGATAGTAAATATTTAACTTGAAAATTTAAAAATCCTTGTTTAAACAATAAAAAAGTAAAAATAAATAAAGGCTTAATTTTTAGCAGCTAAATTTATAGCAGCTATTTTTTCTCCTTCTGCCTCTGCCTGCCTTGCCATAGCCTTTTTCATATCTGCAGGTAATTCTATATCTTGAATTTTAATATTGTTAATATCTATTTCTCCATTCTTGAGTTTCTTTATCAACAATTTGTTTTATTTCTTCAGCAATTTCATCTCTATTAGAGAGAAGAGAATCTAGCTCTTTGTTTCCAATAACATCTCTTAAAGCAGTTTGAGCATATTGATAAACAGCAAAATTAAAATCCTGTATTTGTAAAATTGCTTTTTTTGGGATCTTCTACTTTGTAGTATACTACAGCATTTACTTTAACAGGAACATTGACTTTTGTCATAACCTCTTGTTTTGGAATATCACAAGTTACAATTCTTATATCTACTTTTCTTACAAATTGCAAAAATAGAACTACAAAATTTATTTCTGGATTGAGGGTGCACTATATTTTCCCAACGTAAATAAAAGTGCTCTTTCCTATTCATTAACTATTATAATTGTATTTATAAGAATGACCCTTCAACAATTAAAAAAAATTAGCAAATCTAATAGTGTATTTCTACACCTCCATATTAGTTGTTAGAAGAAAAGTTAAAAATACTTTTTTAATCTACAGCTCATATTATATATTCTTGCCATTGCTAATGCTTTAATAGCAGTAGTAGGAGTTGAAAAAATTGGAATAGAATTCTGAGCTAATTGCCTTTGCTGCTCTCTAGTAAATTCCCCACCTGTAGAAACAACAATAAAAGGTTTTTTTATTTTATTTTTTGTTTCTTGCAATATAGAAATTATTGAATTTTCTAAAGAAGGAGTTTGAAAAAGAACTATGCAAACAATTGCATCCACTTGTTCATCTTCTGCTAAAGCTTCTAAACAATATTTATAGCGCTCTACAGTTGCATCCCCTAATATATCTAAAGGATTTTTAATGTTTATAATTGGTGGTAAAAATTCTTTTAGCTTATGCAGTGTTTTTTGACTAAATTTTGCAAGCTCTAGACCATTTTTTTCAATAGCATCTGCTGCTAAAACTCCATTTCCACCACCATTAGTTAGAACTGCTATTTTAGAGCCAAAAAAATGCGGATTTTTACCAAATTCAAAATCAGCTTTTTGTTCAAAATTTAGCATTTTTACAAAATCAAATAATTCATCTATATCATTGGCTTCTAGTGCACCAGCTTGTTTAATAGCACTGCTAAAAATTTTTTCACTACCAGCTAGAGAAGAAGTGTGAGACAAAGCTGCACTTGCTCCAGAAGAGGTTTTTGCTGCTTTTAAAATTACAACTGGCTTAGAACAGCTTAAATTTGCTAAAGAGGATAGAAATCTTCTTCCATCTTCTCTTAAGCCTTCTAAGTAGAGTGCAATAGTTTTTGTAGAGTTGTCTGCTGAAAAGTAATCCAAAAGATCAGTTTCGTTTATACAAAGGGCATTTCCATAAGAAACAAATTTTGAAATAGCAATATTGTTATAAGTTGAAAGGTCTAATAGACAACCCCCTATTGCTCCAGATTGTGAAATAATCGAAATAGAACCTGGAGCAGGTCTAGCTAATTTTTCTTTTGGTAAAAAAACACTATCAACTTTTTTTTCTAAATTAACTACTCCCATACAATTTGGACCAATCAGAGCAATGTTGTGTTTATCAGCTAATTTTTTTATTTTTTCTTCTTCTTTTTTGTTTCCAATTTCTGAAAATCCTCCTGAGATTACTATAGCAGAGGGAACCTTGTGCTTTGCAGCATCTTTCAAAACCTTATAAACTTGAGAAGCTGGCACAGAAATAATTGCACAATCTACTTTAGCAGGAACTAAAGAAATTTTTTTATAACATCGAAGGCCTAAAATTTTTTCTTCATGTAAATTTATCGGATATATTTTTCCTTCAAAGCCACCTTCAACAAAATTTTTCAAGATTATATGACCAATTTTTGTCGGATTTGCAGAAGCCCCAACAATAGCAACTGATTTTGGCTCAAAGATATATTTTAAATTTTGTACTTGTTTTCTTAGCTTTTTTGGCCTATCCTCAATTGGCGAGGGTTTTTTATTTCTTTTACAATAGAGGATTCTAACATCTGCTACAAAAAGCCCCTCTTTGGTTTGTAAAACTGGGTTTAAATCTAATTCTTCTATATCTTCTTCTAAAAGCAATTTAGAAACATTTACCAACATTTTAGCTAATGAGTTTAAATCTACTTTAGTTTGGTTTCTATAACCTTTTAAAATTTCAAAAGATCTTAGATTTGCAATCATAGAGCGAGCCTGCTGCAGGTCAATTGGACAAACCCTTATTTGAAAATCTTCTAAAAAATGAGTATAAATTCCACCAAGGCCGACTAAAATTGTTGGGCCAAATTGCGAGTCATATTTTCCTCCAATTATGAGCTCTAAATTAGATGGAATATATTTTTGTACTACTATCTTTGAATTTTTTGAAAGAGATTTTAATCGCTTAAACTCTCGTATAACACTTGCCTCATCTTTTAAATTTAAAGAAAGAGCATGATGTTCAGATTTGTGTAAAAATTTTTCTGAAAAAATTTTTAGTGCAACTGGGTAACCTATTTTAGAGGCTAAGCTCAAAGCCTCTTTTTGGGTACTGGCTAATCCATAATCTAAATAGGCAATATTATATTTTTTTAGAATTTCAAAATCAAATGACCAAAAACATTTTTTCATTGCTTTCACTTAAATTAAATTTTATCTTCTATTTTATAAGAATTAAAATTAGAGCAACAAATAACAAAAATACTAAAATAAAAGAAAGCAAAAGATAAAACCAATAATTTTGTAAATAATATTCTATTTTTGCAATAATTTTTGTAGTTGTATCAAGTTTAACTGGTTTTTCTTCTTCTTTTTCCCATGGAAGTCTTCTTTTTTGTTTTTGAGTAGACAAAAAGGTAGGAGTAGTGCCTTGAGAAGAGGGCTGCTGACTGGAAGGTGGTTTTTGTTCAAATTTTTTATCAAAAATTAAATCTTTAATTTCTGAATCAATATCAGAAGTAGTTTGTGGTGCTTCTTTTGCTGGTTGTTCTTTAGAAGGAGAAGAACTTGTTGCTAAGGTTCCGTCTTTTTCTTTTGCTAGCAAAAATCCTTTTTCAGTAAGACTTAAATAAACTTTTGCTGATTGAACCTGATCGGAGATATAATTGTTTGATCTTAATTTATAAAGCCTTAGAGCAAGATCAAAGCTTGTTATATTTAAAGTTTTTTCTAAAACATAAAGCTCCTTTATACCTTTTTTTAGAAGAAGAAGGATTTCAAAGTCAAGCTGGTCTAATGGCTCAGAAGCTTTTTTTATTGCTAGAGAAATTAAATCTTTTGCTGCTGGTAGGACAATTATCGGAGAGAGCCCTCCTATAGAAGACTGAATATCTATAAGACCCTTTACCTTCATAGTTCCTAAAATATTAGCTGTTTCAAAGAAAGAAGTATTTATAATTGGTCCAAATTTTTCTATGGTGGAATCTGGCTCTAACTTTTTTAATATTAGCAGATCTAAATAATTTATATCATTGTTCATGATAAGCATATGTGAGTAAATTTTAAAATTTTGTCGTTTAAAAGAAAGCATAGAAAAAAGGTAAAAAAATGGAAAGTCTTAAGGTATGTGGTGCTGGACAAGAGGTTGGTCGCTCTTGTTTTATTTTGCAAACAGATAAAAAAATAGTTCTTGACTGCGGTCTTAAAATTCATAATAAAAAAGACCCTCACCTCTATCCAGTTTACAATAATGAAAAGGTGGATTTGGCTATTATTTCCCATGCACATTTAGACCATATAGGCTATTTGCCAGCATTGTTTGAAAACAACAATATAGCAACTATCGCTACCCTACCAACAAGAGATATTGGCGAGCTATTACTTTTAGATTCAGCAAAAATTATTTTAAGTGAGTATAGAACCCTACCTTATAAAAAACAAAGCCATATAAAAGCAATAAAATCTTTTTTGATTACAAACTATTTTCAAAAAAGAAAATTCGGGCAAAATACCATAACACTTTTTGATGCTGGCCATATACCAGGCTCTGCAACAGTTTTGATCGAATATAACGGAAAAAGAATACTCTATAGTGGANACTTTAAACTTTCTCAAACATATTTGCATTCTTCAGCACACATAGAAAAAGATGTAGACGTTTTGATAATAGAAAGTACTTATGCTAATAGAGAGCACCCTATAAGAGAAGATTTAGAAATTCAGCTGGTTCAAAAAGCGAGAGAAGTTATAGAACGAGGTGGACACTTACTGTTACCAGCATTTGCTGTTGGAAGAACACAAGAATTAATAGCAATATTTAAAAATAGAGCGAAAGACATACCTCTTTGGGTTGATGGAATGGGAATAGAAGCCTCAAAAATAATTTTAAAATATCCACAATTTATAAAAGACCCAAAGAATTTTAGAAAATATATTGAGCAATGTAGATTTGTTCTAAATTCCAAAGATCGTAAAAAAGTATTGAAAAATCCGAGTGTAATAATTAGCACTGCTGGTATGCTGCAAGGAGGACCTGCATTGAAATATCTCTCTGCTTTAAATGAAAATTCAGAAGTTGTTTTTACTGGCTATTGTGTCGAGGACACTAATGGCTACAAGTTACAAAACTTTGGTTATGTAGAAATTGATGGAGAAAAGTATTATCCAAAAATTCCAGTTAGTTATTTTGATTTTTCTGCACATGCTTCTAGAAGTGAACTTTTTGAGTTTGTAAAGCAGGCCAACCCTTCAAAAGTAATTTGTATTCATGGGGATGCAAAAGTTTCAGTGGACTTTGCAGAGGAGCTAAAATTGTTAGGCTATGATGCAGTTGCACCTAAAACAGGAGAGAGTGTTATTTTATAAATTTAAAATTAAATTTGAGTAAAATAGAGGCAAAAGTTTATTATTTTTAAAAATAATTTAAAAATAGGTTTAGATGGAAAAAGTTTTTGATGATAGCCAGTTGCAGCAATTGTGGGAGGAGTTTGTTGAAAAATATTATAAAGAAGATTTAGCTCAATTAGAACTAGAATACCCAACTAAAAAAAGCCTTATAATAAATTTTGAGGATATTCAAAAATTTAATCCAGATTTAGCTGATTTTTTAGTGGAAAATCCAGACATTGCACTAAACGCATTTGAAAAAACAATTAAAAAAAATAAGGCAGGAATATTGGAAATTGATTTTTCTCCGCATGTAAGAATAGCTGGGCTAAAAGACAATGATTTGATGATTCAAAATATTTCCTCTAAACATATTGATAAATTGCTTACAGTTAAAGGAATAATAACTAAAAGAGCAGAGGTAATGCACAAAGTAAAAATCGCTTTTTATCGCTGTCTAATGTGTGATTATGTACTAAAAGTACCTCTTACAAAAAAAACAATTGCTCCTGAAAATTGTCCAGAATGTAAGAAAAAGGCTTTAACGCTAGATGAGGAAAATAGCTACTTTGTAGATATACAAAGAGCAGAATGCCAAGAACTTTTAGAAAGAGTAAGAGGTGGAGCCCCTGCTGCAAAAATAGAGCTTTATTTGGAAGACGATAATGTAAATAAAATAATGCCAGGTGAATCTGTAGAACTAACAGGAATTTTAAGACTAAAAACTCCGACAAAAACAAAAGGAGCAAAAGCTGCAGTAGGAGCAACTTACTCCAGATACTTAGAGGTAAATTATATAAATCCAATTCATAGAGATTTTGAGGAAATAAAAATAAACGAGCAAGAAGTTAAAAAAATCTTAGAGATGGCTCAAGACAAAGGAATTTATGAAAGATTACAAAAGGCTCTTGCTCCTGGAATATATGGCCATGACGAAGTAAAATTAGCTATTGTACTACAAATGTTTGGAGGAACAAAAGGGAAAACTCTTCCTGGCGGAGTTCCAATAAGAGATGATATTCATATTTTATTAATTGGGGACCCTGGAAGTGCAAAATCTAGAATGTTGCAATATGCCAAAGAATTAGTTCCAAAAGGAATTTATGTTTCTGGAAAATCTGCAACTGGAGCAGGACTAACTGCAACTGCTGAAAAAGACGAACTTGGAGAAGGAGGCTGGACACTAAAGGCAGGTGCATTGGTTTTAGCTAATGGTGGACTGGCATGCATTGATGAATTTGATAAGATGACAGAAGATGAAAGAAGTGCAATGCACGAGGCAATGGAGACACAAACAATTTCAGTAGCAAAAGCAGGGATTGTAGCAACATTTAGAACAAAATGTGCGATATTAGCAGCAGCAAATCCAAAATATGGAAGATTTGATCCTAATCGCCTACCAGCAGAACAATTTAATTTAACACCAACCATCTTGTCAAGATTTGATTTAATATTTGCAATCTATGATGTGTTAGATAAAGTTAGAGATTCAGAGATGGCTGATGCGATACTCTCAGCTCATAGAGAAAAATATAAACAAGAAACAAAGGCCCAAGAAGAGGATAGAGAGATAATAAGAAAATATATTGCATATATGAGAAAAAATATTTTTCCGAAACTTTCTGAAGAAGCTTCTGAAAAAATAAAACAATATTATATAGAATTAAGAGAAAGAGGACAAAAACAAGGAGCAGTTCCAATAACTCCAAGACAGATTGAAGGTATAATTAGGCTAACAGAAGCCTCTGCAAAAGTTAGAGGCTCAAATATTGCGACAGCAGAGGATGCTCAAAGAGCGATTAATTTACTTAACTTTATGCACGATCAAATATTACGAGACAGACAAACTGGAGCAATTGATATTGATATTGTAAGTACAGGAAGACCCCAATCAGAAAGAAACAAAATTAATTTAATATTTGGAATAATAAGAGAATTTTCAGAAAAATATGATGAGATTCCAATAGAAGAGATAGTTGCAGAAGCCTCTAAAAACGATATAAATGAACATGAAGCCATTAGAATAATAAATGATATGATCCTAACTGGAGAGATATACAAGCCAAGAGCTGGCTATGTTAAACTGGTTAAAGAATTAAAATAAAATAAAAATTAAAAATGGAGGAAGTAAGATGGATAAAAAATATTTGCTAAAAACAGGGCTTGCAAAGATGCTAAAAGGCGGAGTGATAATGGATGTTACAAATGCTGCTGAAGCAAAAATCGCTCAAGCAGCTGGAGCAGTTGCAGTCATGGCTCTAGAAAAAGTCCCTGCTGACATTAGAAAAGAAGGAAAAGTTGCACGAATGGCTGATCCAAAAAAAATAAAAGAAATCAAAAAGGCTGTCTCTATTCCAGTTATGGCAAAATGTAGAATTGGGCATTTTGTTGAGGCTCAAATTTTAGAAGCTTTAGAAGTTGATTTTATTGATGAATCAGAAGTTCTAACTGTTGCAGATGAGGAATATCACATAGATAAATGGAAGTTTTCAGTTCCTTTTGTTTGTGGTGCAAAAAATTTAGCTCAAGCTCTTAGAAGAATAGAAGAAGGGGCTGCAATGATAAGAACAAAAGGGGAGGCTGGAACTGGGAATATTGTTCAAGCAATAAAACATATAAGAACCATACAAAAAGAAATTCTTGCTCTAGAAAATATGACTGAAAAAGAGCTTGAAAATTTAGCACAAGAATACAGAATAAAAGATATTGAATTATTAAAAGAAACACAAAGACTAAAGAGATTGCCAGTAGTAAATTTTGCTGCGGGTGGAATTGCAACAGTAGCAGATGCTGCGCTTTGTATGCAGCTTGGAATGGATGGGGTTTTTGTAGGCTCTGGAATATTTAAATCCTCCAACCCACTAAAAAGAGCAAGAGCAATTGTTCAGGCAGTAACTCATTACAATGATAAAAAAATTTTAGCAAAAATATCTGAGGGTTTAGGAAAAGAAATGGATGGAATTGAAATAAAAAAAATACCCCCTGAACAAAGACTTTCTGAGAGAGGAAACTAACTAAATTTTCAAAGACAAAAAATAGGAATAAACAATGGCTACTAAAAAAAATTCAAAAATTCAAAAGCTTTTAGAAGAATATAAAAAAAGAAAAAAAGAAATAGACCAAAGAATAAAAGAATTTGAAGCTAATAAAAACTGCGAAGAAAAAATAGCTCGAGAGCTAATTTTTTGTATTTGTGCAGCAAATTCTTCTGCAAAAGCAGCTGCCAGAGCAGAAGAAAAAGTTGGCGAGGTTTTTAAAAAAACAAAAAAAATAAACTATAAAAATATTGCACAGATTTTAAAAGAATGCAAAGTTAGATTTCATAACAAAAAAGCAGTTTATTGTATCAAAGCATTAGATGATTTAATAATAAGAAAAAGAATTTTTGAATATATTAAAAAATTTTCAGACAGGACAGAATTAAGAAATTATCTAGCTAAAAATATAAGTGGGCTTGGAATGAAAGAATCAAGCCATTTTTTAAGAAATATAGCTATCGCAAAAAATCTGGCAATATTAGATAGACATATACTAAAAAGTTTAAAGTACTATGGAGTAATAAAACAAATTCCAAAAACTTTAACAAAAAAGCAATATCTGGCAATTGAGCAAAAAATGCTAGCTTTTTGCAAAAAAATAAAAATAGAGCCTGCAAAATTAGATTTATTATTTTGGTCTGAACATACTGGTCATATTTTTAAATAGGTGAAAAAAATGGTTGAACTATCTGAACATTTTAAGGAGATTGGGCCTTCTGCAATAAGAATGGCACAAATAAAATTTATGGAAAGAAAAGATGATTGTATAGCGATTAATGTTGCTATTGGAAATGTATCTTTGCCAATGCATCCAGCAATGATTGAGAGGATGAAAAATTTGAATGCAAAAGATTCTCCTTTTTTTGGAGGAGTTGTTAGATATACTGAAACTGTTGGTACAAAAGAAGCAAATGAAGCTTTTTTAAATATTTTAAGATCCAGCGGTATTGATACAACAAAATTATATTCCCAAGTAGTAGATGGTGGAAGCCAAGCAATGGAATTAGCAATTTTAGGAACAACAAAAGACAAAGATCAAAATAAAAAACCACTTATGTTAATTGAACCAATATATGCTAATTATGTTTCTTTTGCTAAAAGACTTTCAAAAAAAATTGTGTGTATAAAACGTGAACTAAAAGAGGATGGTAGCTATACTCTACCAAAATTAGAAGATATTGAAAAAGTAATAAAAGAAAATAAACCTGGAGCAATTGTTGTTATTCCCTATGATAATCCTACTGGACAATATATTAGTAAAGAGCAAATGATAGAAATAGCAAAACTTGCTGTTAAATATGATATGTGGATAATATCAGATGAAGCATATAGAGAGTTACACTATAACCAAAAGGAAGCAGTAAGCATTTGGAAGATAACTAACAAAATAGTACATAAAATAGAAGGAAGAAGAATATCTATAGAAAGTTCTTCTAAAGTTTGGAATGCCTGTGGATTGAGAATTGGGGCTTTGATAACAGATAATTTAGAATTTCATAAAAAGGCTGTTGCAGAATACACTGCAAATCTTTGTGCAAATGCTATAGGCCAATATATTTTTGGAGCTTTAGCTCATTTAACTAAAGAAGAGCTTTTAAGCTGGTATGAACAGCAGAGACGTTATTATAAAGAGCTTATTTTTGATTTTCAGGCCAAGCTAAAAAAAGAGCTTCCTGGAGCAATTATTTCAAAACCAGATTCAGCAATATATTCTGTTATTGACTTAAAAAAAATTGTGCCAGAAAATTTTAATACTAAAGATTTTATTAATTGGTGTGCAGAAAAAGGAAAGGTAAATATAAATGGAAAAGATTATACTTTATTAGTTTCCCCAATGGAGGGATTTTTCTATTCTTTAGATGAAAAAGAAAAAAATATTGTGAATAAACAGCTAAGAATTGCATATGTTTTAGAAAAAAAAGAGATGGATTTAGTTCCAATACTTCTAAAAAAATTGTTAGAAAACTATATACAAAAATAAGTGAGAAAAATGATGGTTGGTGTTTTAGCTTTACAAGGAAATTTTGCAGAACATTTAGAAGCATTAAAAAGTGCTGCTAAAAAGTTAGAAAAAATAAAATTAGAAATAAAACTTGTAAGAACTAAGCAAGAGCTAAAAGAGCTAGATGCTTTAGTAATTCCTGGTGGAGAGAGCACAACAATCTATAGGTTAATAAAAGAAAACGAGTTAGAACAAGAGATAAAAAAAATCAAAAATTTTTTGGTTACCTGTGCAGGATTAATTGTGTTGGCAAAAAAAGTAGAAGGATTAGAAAGATGGCAAAAAACTTTAAAATTGCTAGACATAGAAGTTAAAAGAAATGCATATGGAACTCAACTAGATTCTTTTTATGCAAAAATAGAGGGAGAAGTTTTAAACAACAAGGAAGTTGCTTTTATAAGGGCTCCGAAAATAATTAAGATAGGGCCAGAAGTAAAGGTCTTAGCAAGAATAAAAAATACTTCTGAAATTGCAATTGTAGAACAAAAAACAAAGAATGGGATTATAATTGGTGCAACATGCCATCCAGAATTAGATAGTGATGAATTAGCATTTTATTTTTTAAAAAAAATAAGTTACTTGTAAAAATAAAAAGCAGAAAGAAAAAATCCTTGGAAAAGATTAGAAACTAAATTTTGTTTATAAGTTTTTTATAAAGAGGAATAGAATCTGGAGGAATGCCTAATTTCTTTGCTTTAGATAATCTTGTATTACTTTCTATAAAAGGAGAAGAATTATGATTTTTTAGCCATAATTTAACCAAATCTTCTGAAGTATAATTAGTTAGATCTTTTTCTTTAGCAATTTCTTTAAAGACATCAATAACTGCTACAAGATAAGAAAAATCATGGTTAATAAGCCAAGGATTAGTAAATAGAATTTTTCTAGCCTTATTTTGGTCTAAACCAAGAAGTTTTGCTAGACGCATTTTTTGTCTTAATAATAAATGAAAATTAGAGTTAGTAAAATCATAATTAATTAAAGTTGGATAGGCTAATACTAATTTTTTTATTAAAGAAATATCCTGCTTAGAATAAATTTTTTTAAGAGAATTGATAACATTTAGATGATGAACAACTAAACTTGTTTTTTTCTTTTTAGATTTATTGCTAGAAGTTTGGTAATCAAAATCAAAACCTCCAAAAGGAGGAAAATTTAGAATTGCTTTTTTGATTAGCTCAGTGTTTTCTTTTCCATAGACTTTTGTAAGAGAATTAATAATTTGTACATGGCCTAAACCTAAAAATCTTGGATATAATAAAATTGCTTTTTTTATTTGTCCTAAATTTGGATTACCATAAATTTTTGTAAGTGAATCTATTCGAGCTTCATGTTCAATATCTAAAAGTTGTGGAAAAACCAAAAGAGCTTTTTTTATTAAAGGGAGGTTTTCTTTTCCATAGACTGAAACAATTTTTTGAAATTTTTTTAAAAATTCATTTGGGTCTACTACATTTTCTAAAAAATAATTTTGATTAAAAAGTCTTTGAATTTCTTCTTGACTAAAACCACAATCTATAAAAAATTGTTCTAGGCCTTCTGTATAGGTATAAAGATTTGAAAAGTAAGGATGAAAAAAATTTTTTTGATCAACTTTTAGCTCACAAAAAAAACCAACTAAAGGTTCTTTTTTCATAAAGTTTATTTTGTATAGAAGGAGTTTATAAATGTTTGTTAATTTTTTTGGCTATTTAAATTTATTATTCTATTTTTTTGAGCTTCTTTATCTCTACACAAAAGTGCAACCCTAGATAGTTTGTGCTCTGCAGTATAAAGATAGTTAGTTAAAGCTGCAAGAGATTTAGCAAATTTTCTAATTTCCTGCATGCTTAGCATATCTGAAAGTTGCAAACCTCTTTGAGCATTTCTGGCCCATCCAACATAAACCATAGATTTTACTTCTACAAAATGAGGCCTTGCCAAATTTATTAATTTTGTATAACCTTCCAAATTAAAATCATTTAAATTATGAGCTAGTGTCATTCTTAGCACAGTACGAGTTTTAGATGAAAGTTTATTTAAAAGTTTTAAAGATTTTAGATAATTTGACCAAAAAATTTTTGCTTGTGTTTGTGAAACATTTGCAACATATTGATAAGTTTTTAAATCCGGTGCAATCAAAGAGATATAAAGCTGGGTTGGTAGAGTTTTTAGATTTTTTAAAGCATTAAAATTAGTTCCATTTGTAACTAAAAAGGTAGTCATTTTCCTTTTATGAAACTCTTCTATAAGTTCAGAGAGCTTTGGATACAAAGTTGGCTCGCCTATTAAAGAGAGTGCAACGTGTTTTGGTTGCATCGCTTCTATAGCTTTTTTTTGATCAGCGTTTGGATTTCCTTTAAAACCAGACATAATTCTTTTTTGTTCTTTAATCAAACCTTCTGCTACAAATTCTGGTTCATCCCATTGGAATTTTGGAGGCATTTTTAGCCAACCTGATTTTGTCTCCGGCATTATTCGCCAACAAAATCTACAAGATAAATTACAAAATTGTAAAACAGGTGAACACTGCAAACATTGGTGAGAGGCTATACCATAGAACTTGTGCTTGTAGCAGCCTTCTTTTCCTAAAATAGAGTCTTTAGAATACTTGCAAATTTTTGCTGCAGAATGAGCACCCACCTGATGATAGCCTTGCTTTTTTATTCGTCCTTCAAAGGTTGAAAGATCAATATTTTTTTTACGCATTTTTTTATCCCTTTATAGACAAAAATTTTCCTACTGCGACAAATCTCCAACTTTTTTCAACCTTTTTAGAAATTGCAATTTTATCTGCTAAAGAAGCATAAATACCTCGTTTTAAAGTTAGGTAAATAGTTTTTTCTTTGATTTTTTTAATTACTCCAAGTGTTGTTGCTGAGCCAACTGAAAGAACGATGATTTCATCTAATTTAAAACCTAAATTTTGAAAGTTCTGCCTTTTTACTAATTCGTATTCTATTACTGCCTCTAAAACAAGTTGTCCTAAAGCTTCTTGTTGGCCAAAAACTTGCCCAACAAGCATATCTCCTTTTGCTAGAGCTGGATCTAAAAGAGTTCCGATTCCAATTAAACCGCCAGCTACTGCCTCTTGTAGCTTACCTTTTTCAGTACTAATACTTACAACTTTTAGATCCACAGGAACAAATACTGTTTTATCTTTTTGTTTTTTTAATAAGCCAGGACGCAAAGAAAGAACATCTCCAACTTTTATTTTTCCTTGTACAATGGAACCACCAAAAACTCCTCCTTGTAAATCTTCAATTTTAGTTCCTGGCTTGTTTACATCAAAAGAGCGAACAACATACATTTTTGCTGGAAGATCAACTTTTTTTTGTGGTGTTGGAAAATTTTGCTCAATACATTTTACTAGTTCGTCAATATTTGTATTATAATTTGCTGAAACTGGAATAATAGGAGCATTCTCTGCCACTGTTCCTTTAACAAAATTTTTTATTTGTTCATAATGCTTAAGTGCTTCCTGCTCAGTTACCAAATCTATTTTATTTTGAACTATAATGATATTTTTAATTCCCATAAGATCCAAAACTGCTAAATGCTCTGCTGTTTGTGCCTGTGGGCAGGGCTCGTTTGCAGCTATGATTAAAAGTGCAGCATCCACTAAAGCAACTGAAGCAATCATAGTTGCCATTAATGTTTCATGGCCAGGAGCATCCAAGAACGAAATTTCTCTACAAAATTCAAAATCTTGTTTTTGATCTACAGCTATAAGGTGCTCTGGAAGATACTGGCCTGTTTTTTTATTTTTATAAAAAGAAACTTGCGAGTAGCCTAATCTTATTGTAATACCTCTCTTGATCTCCTCAGAGTGTGTATCTGTCCATTTTCCACTCAAAGCTTTAGTTAGAGAAGTCTTTCCATGGTCCACATGCCCAAATAATCCAATATTAATTTGTGCCTGCATAAATGCACCATTTAACTATTTTTTCTCTTCTTTCTTTGTTTGTGGAATCAATTCTTCGATAGGTTTTGGACCATAGCTGCTAATAATACAATTTACTTGAACTATATCTGGGGAAATAGTGTTTCCAACAATTGTCTTTCTTTTTCTTACTCCTTTTTCTTTTGGTCTATAACCTGGCCCTTTAGCTAACAACAAAGATTTTCTTTGAGAACCATCTAAGTCTGGTCTCATTGGAAAACCTGAAAAATCTGAACCACCTCTAATCTCCAGAATATAGCCAGCTAACCCTATTAAAGAACCATCGATTTGTTGGCCAATTTTTTTGCCTAAAAAATAATCTGCTTCTTTTTTTAATTCTAGTTGATAGGATTTACCTGTTTTTGGATCAGATATTACAACTTTCATAATAGCAGCCTCCACACTAAATCTATGTGTAAAAAACTATAACAAAATTAATTTATATATCTTATTATTTTAAAAAGTTCGCTTCTATCTAGCAGCTAAAAATCTTTTTTTAGAATTTGTTACATTTGTAACATTTAGTTTTTATATTAAAAAAGCATTTTTTTATATGAAAAATAAAGAGGTGAGAAAATGATCGGTATAGTAGGAAGAAATCTATCTATAAGAATGTTAGATTATCAAAATGGTAATGTTTACAAATTACCAAGAGCAGTAGAAAAAGATTTTTTTAACAGATTTATAGAAAACAAAAGTGGACTTATGGGGAGAATATATATGCCAGATTCTGAGCACTTTGCTTTAGCTGAGTTTTTAGAACAGCTCTATCCGATGGTATATAAAATATTAAAAAATGCTAATAGCTGGCCTGATTTGAGAGATGGCTACAGCTCATTTCTGTTAATTATTAGAGGAGAGCCAATAGAACTAAAAGAAACTGAATTTAAAATTTTATTTTATAATGAAAAAGTTAGTGGCTATCCAATAAAGCTTCTATATTCTGAACGATTAAACAAGCAAGAAAGACTCAATTTAGGTTTAAGTCCAGAAGTAAATTTTGAGAATGCAAAAAAATTGTATTGGGGAAGAGATAATTGTTAAAAAAAATGGACAGAAATAAAATTTCAGCTCTAGAATTTAAAAATAAAGAGAGTTTGCAGCTAGAGGTTTATTTAAATAACAAAAATAAAATTTTTTCCAAATTTTTGATAGAACAAAAAAAGATTGGCTCGGTTTATTTTATAAATCAAAATTTTCTAGAGCTAGATACAAAATTTTTTGATAATTTTTTAAATAGGTTGCTAGAAATAGCCCAATACCTTAGTAATGAAAATTTTACTTCTTTTAAAGTATATTTTTATACTGAAAATAAAAAATTTTTTCAGAAGAGCGATATAAAAAAGGCAGAATTTAAAGCTGAGTTTTATAATAAAAATATGGCTGAAGCTGTTTTAACAATATATTCATATTTGCTTAGAGCTGAAAATAGAATAATGTTAGGACTTGATGGAACAGCAAATTCGGAGATAATAAATCAACTTACAAAAGAATATTAATTACAATATTTCTACTTTATTTTTTTTGATAACAATATTTTCTTCAAACCTTACACCAAAATCTTTAGAATAATAGGCTGGTTCTAAAGCTATTGCCATAGACTCCTTTAGAGGATAAGATTTAGATTTTGAAAAAAATGGAGCTTCATGCACTTGTAAACCTATACCATGGCCTATTGCATGAGGGATATTTTGCCAATTATGTTTTTTTAAAATTTCAAAAACTTTTTTATAAAAAACAGATGTGTTTTTTGATTTTGGAATACAATTAACTATTTGGGAAAAAATTTTTTTAGCAAGCTTATAAAATTTTTCTTCTTTTAGATTTCTTTTTAAAAAATAATACCTGGTTAGTTCTGCACAATAATAATTGTATTTTATTCCAAAGTCAATTAAGCAAAATTTTTCTATTTTTTTATTTGTTGGAAGATGATGTGGATTTTTAGATGAGCTATCTGCTGCAACTATTGGCTCAAAAGAAAGAAAAACATTATGTTCTAGAGCCTTTTTTTTGAGAAGATTGCAAACTTGAATTTCTGTTAATCCTACCCTTAGCTCTTGTTTTATTTGATTAAGAATTTTTTTTGTAATTTGAACTGCTTTTTTAATATTTTTTAATTCTTCTTCAGATTTTACCATTCTTAGCTTTGAAAAAAATTGTGAGATATCTTTTGGTTTTAGTTTAAACTTTTTTTTCAATGCTAAAAATTGTGCTGCAGATATAGAACTTAAATCTAAGCCAACAGTCTTTTTATAAAGATAGTTTTTTAGATGGTGATAGAATTGCCTTCTTTTTAAAATCTTGATTTCAAAGTCTTTATCTAGCCCTTCCACTCTCCACTTATTCATAGGAGAAGTGAACAAAACTTTTTTATTTTTAAAAAGAAGTAGAACTGAGTTATCTAGATCTAATTTGCTTGAATAAAAAAAATTTGGATCAGGCCTTCCTAATTCATTAAAATTAAATAATAGTGTTGGTATATTCATTAAATAAAAAATAAAAATAATAAATAAAAATTTATCTTCAGCCTAAAATCATATTTTTTTGTTTTTTTCAAGACTTAGAACATAAAAATAATCCTGCTCTTGAAATTCAAAATTTGAATTTTTAAAAGCATAGTCCAAGCCATTTTTATATAAAGCTATAGATGGCTGCTGCCCAAAAATATTTTTTACATAATCGCTCTGAAGCTCAACTTTAGCTGAAATTTTTTTTGCTCTAAAATAAGAGTATAAATAAAAAAAATTTAGATCCACAGTTATTTGTGAAGAATATTTTCTTACTATAAGTTTGTTCCATTCTTCTGAATCTAAAATAAAATCTTCCTTAGAAAAAAAGCCATAGTCAAAAAATTCTACATAAGCTTCTTTAGATAAAAAATTATACAAATGAGTAACTAATTTTTTTGCAGAAAAATTTATTGGAATAAAAAAACCCTCTGGAAAATAATTTAATAATTCTTTTATTTGATTAGATGGTTTTTTAATTTTTTTAAAAGAAAAGTTTAAATCTTTGTCATATAAAACTTCATAAAAAAAATTCTCTTTTTTTACAAAAACTTTTGCTGCTAAATCAGTTAATAATTCATTTGCCCTTATATAATCAAAATGTAAAGAAGGTTTAAATAAAGAAGGAGCATTTGCATCAAAGATTATTTTTTTTAGTTTAATAGATGGAAAAGATTTTTTTATGTTGTTAAAAGCTGAATTTAAAATAGGGTCTGAAAAATCAGCCAGAGTATAATTTATTTTTTTAAATAGCTCTTTGTTTTTCTTTTTAAGAGTAGTTAAAAAAGAAAGAGCAAAAGAGCCATTTCCACAACCTATTTCCAAAACATTTAATATTTTTGAATTGGATTGTAAAAATTTATTAGAAAAATTTATTGCGGTTGCTTGGCCCAAAATATTATTCTTTCTTTGTGCATAAGTTAAAAAATCAGAATAAAGCCTTTTGTTTTTATAATAAAAAGAATTTTGTTTTACCATTAATTTATCTAAAGCCAACATCTAAAATACCCAGAATTTAGACTTTTGATTTTCATTTTCAAATTCTTTTAAAAGCTCTTTTTGTCTTTGAGTAAGCTTTTTTGGAACATCAATAATTACTTTGATATATAAATCTCCACGTTTTTTGGTTTTTATGTTTGGAAAACCTTCTCCTCTAAGACGCAAAAAAGTATGAGATAAAGTCCCTGCAGGAACATTTACATCTAATTCTGAACCATCGATATTTTTTATTTTTATTTTTCCACCCATAGCTGCAATCGAAAATGGAATTAGTTGTTCTACAAAAAGATTGTCTCCTTCTCTTTTGAAGTTTTGATCTGGCCTTACTTCAACTAAAACATATAAATCTCCATAACCTCCATTAGCCCAATTTCCTAAGTTTTCTAGTCGTAATCTTGCGCCATCATAAATTCCAGCTGGAATTTCTAGAAGTATTTCCTCCTTTTTTAGATTTGAGCCCTCTGCATTACAATTAGGACAAGGTTTTTTTGGAATTTGTCCTCTACCTTTACACTTAAAGCAGGTAGTAATTGAAGTAAATCTACCAAATGGTCCTAATGTTTTTACAGTCNGAAGCTGTCCAGAACCTCCACACTGTGGGCAATCTATCAAAGAGGAGCCCGGAGCTATAGCTGAACCACCACAAGTTGAGCAATGAACTTTTCTTTGTATAAAAATAGTTTTTTTTGTTCCACTAAAAGCTTCTTTTAAAGAAATAGAAACAATGGTTGAAAGATTTTCTCCAACATATCTTGGGGCTCTTTTTGAACTAAAAGAAAAAGAAGGGGAAAAAAAATCTTTAAAAAAGAAATCTTCTAAATCAAAGCCCATGCTTTTAAAAATCTCTTCAAAATCAGCTCCTCTAAATATATCTTCCTGACTATACATTTGATCAAATCCCGCATGGCCAAATTGATCATAAGCCTGGCGTTTTTGTGGATCAGATAAAACTGCATAGGCTTCTGAAATTTCTTTAAATTTTTCCTCTGCTCCTGGATCTTTGTTTCTATCTGGATGATATTTTAAAGCCAACTGCCGATATGCTTTTTTAATTTCTTCTAGTGTGGCGTTTCTTGGCACTCCTAAAATTTCATAATAATCTTTTTTTGTTGCCATAGAAATCCTTACTTATAGTTAAGATTTTTTTGTATAGGAGGCATCGATGGTATCATCACCTCCCTTTTTATCTTCATCATCTTTTGGTTGGCCCTGATCTGCTGAATAGTACTGCCCACCAGCGCTTTTGTATATCTCTTGGCCGATTTGAGAAAGAAGAGGTTTGATTTCAGCCAATAATCTTTTGCAGCTAACTATATCTTTTTTTGCTGATGCTTCTCTTAGGTCTTTGATAGTTTTTTCTATCTGTTCTCTTAAAGAAGCCGAGATTTTGTCTTTATATTCTTGTAATGTTTTTTCAGATTGATAAGCAGTAATATCTGCCTCATTTAAAATTTCAGCTTCTTCTTTTTTCTTTTTGTCTATCTCTGCATATTGCTCTGCTTCTTTTATTTTCTTTTCGATTTCATCTTTGGACATTTTGTTAGGTGCAGTTATTATCATTTTTTGTTCTTTGCCTGTTGCTCTATCTTTTGCTGAAACATGTAAGATTCCATTTGCGTCTATGTCAAAAGTAACTTCAATTTGAGGAACGCCTCTTGGTGCAGGAGGAATTCCTATCAGTTGAAATCTACCTAACTCTACATTGTCATTTGCCATCGGTCTTTCTCCTTGCAAAACTCTTATTTCAACACTTGTTTGATTGTCTGCAGCTGTAGTAAAAACCTGGCTTTTTCTTGTAGGAATAGTAGTATTTCTTTCAATTATTTTTGTAAATACTCCTCCTAAAGTCTCGATTCCTAAAGAGAGTGGAGTTACGTCTAATAACAGAACATCTTTAACTTCTCCAGCTAGAACTCCTCCTTGAATCGCAGCACCAAAAGCAACACATTCCATCGGGTCAATTCCTCTTTCTACTTTTTTGCCGATAATACTTTCTACAAATCTTTGAACTATTGGCATTCTGGTTGGTCCTCCGACTAAAATTACTTTATCTATTTGCTCTGGGCTAAGTTTTGCATCAGCCAAAGCTCGTTCCATTGGTTTTTTACAACGTTGAATTATTGGGTCTACTATTTCTTCTAATTTTGCCCTGCTAAGTTTATGAACAAAATGTTTCGGTCCAGAAGCATCTGCACTTAGATAAGGTAAATTTATCTCGCTTTCTAAAGTTGTTGAAAGCTCTATTTTTGCTTTTTCAGCAGCTTCTTTTAGGCGCTGCATTGCAACTGGATCATTCTGCACATTGATTCCAGTTTCTCTTAAAAAGATACCTACTAAGTAATCTACGATAGCATTGTCCATATCTGTTCCTCCAAGCTGAGTGTCTCCAGAAGTTGATTTTACTTCAAAAACTCCTTCTCCAAATTCCATAATGGTTACATCTAAAGTCCCACCACCTAGATCGAAAACCATAATTTTTTGAATTTGACCCTTTTTGTCTAACCCATAAGCTAATGCTGCAGCAGTTGGCTCATTAATTATTCTCACTACTTCCAAACCAGCTATCTGGCCAGCATCCTTAGTAGCTTGGCGTTGGTTATCATTAAAATATGCTGGAACAGTAATAACTGCTTTTGTTACAGGTTGGCCTAAAAATGCTTCTGCATCTTGTTTTATTTTTCTTAGAACCATAGCTGAAAGCTCTTGAGGAGTAAATTCTTTGCCTCCAAGTTTGTATTTGTAATTTGTTCCCATTTTTCTTTTAAAGGCAGTAACAGTATTTTCAGGATTTGAAACTGCTTGTCTTTTTGCTGGCTCACCTACCAGAATTTGTCCATCTTTTGTTATTGCAACTACTGAAGGAAAAGATTTACCATATAATGAAGCTCCTTCTGCAGAAGGGATTAAAACAGGCCTTCCTCCTTCTAAAACTGCTGCTGCAGAATTTGAAGTTCCTAGGTCAATTCCAATAATTTTGCTCATAAAACCACCTCATTAATTTTTTTCTTTATTAGCATTAAATTCTGAATTAATTTCTTTTTTAATTTTCTCCTCTTTGTCTTTTTGTTGCGCAGATGAAGAATTTTGATTATTTTGATTTTCTTCTTTGTCTTCTTTGTTGGTAGATTTAAGTGATTTTTTATAAATACTCACTTTTGCTGCTTTTAATAATTTTCCATCTCTAACATAGCCTTTTTTAATTATTTGAGCTATTTTTCCATCCGGCTCACCTTCTATTCGTAAAATTACCTCATGTAAATGTGGGTCAGGCTCTCCGCTACAATCTATTTCTTGAATTTTATAATAGCTAAAAAAGTTTGAGAGCTTTTTTTGTAAAAGTTTTAGACCGTCTTTAATAACTTTAGGGTCAGTGCTCTGGTTGGCTGGTTCTAATGAAATTAAAATTTCTTCGTAAATATCTAATAAGTTTAGTAAAACATCCTCCTGGCCCTTTTTATATGCTAAATCTAATTCCTTGTTTACTCTTTTTTTGTAGTTATCAAATTCTGCTGCTAGACGCTGTAAATCTGATTTATATTCCTGGCATTGCTGCTGAAGTTGTTTTATTTGCTCTTCTTGAGAGTTAGAAGCGTTGGTTTTTTCTTCTTCTGGGTTCATAAAAATCACTTTGAAAGATTATCTAACTTATGAGCTATTTGTAAAAGCTCTTCGAAAATTTTATCAGTCTCTTCTTTTGCCTTTAAGACCAATTTGCTAAAAGCATTATCTACCAAAAAATATTTTCTTTTTTGTTTTTGAATAATTCCTATTTTTTGAAGTTTTTTTAGATGATGTAAAACTGTAATTCGATTTACTGAAAGGGCTTTGGAAAGAGTGGTTGCACTAATTGGGCGATTGGTTGGATAGTAAAGAACTGCTCTAATTACTGTTAGAATAGTTTTATCTTTATCTCTTTTGGAAAGAATATGCAAACTGCTGCAAAATACCTCTAGCTCATCCTTTTCTTCTTTTAAGTTAATTATTAATGGAGCTGAGGGAGAGTCTGCTATATATAAAAGTGTTAATACCATATATACTATATTATAGAAAGAAAGATATTTAAATGTTTAGTTTTTGTTTACAATTTTTTGATAACACAACTTTACATTTATAAACCCATTTATACAATTTATAATATATGCTAAATTTTAAATATGGCACAAAAAATTTTGTAAAAAAAGCTTTAAAAGCTGTTGGTATTTTTTTAAGTAGTGGAGCTTTAGTTGCACAAGAACCAAATTTTAGATTTTCTATAAATTTACCAGAATTTAAAAATATACTTTATGAAAATGAAAAAGCTATTGATTCTTCAGTAATTTGCCCAGGTGGTTTTAGAAGGAGAACTCCTTTCTTGAAAGTTAAACAAAGAGTTATTTATATAAGACCTTCATTTTATCCTACAAAAGCAGAAAGAAATCAATTTAAAGCTGCTTGGCCAGATAAAACAAGACAGCCACAAAAACCACAAAATCCATTAGGAAGAGTTAAAATAAATCTGCACAATCAAGAAGGCTTAATGATTAGAATACATGGAACAAGTTTAGTAAATAGTATAGGTAGATTTAAAAATGACACTGTGACTAATTATAGTTTTTCTTCTAATGGTTGTATAAGAAATGATAATTTATCATTTGAAAGAATGATAGGTAGAATTATTGCCAGTAGTAAAATAGAAAAAGCTAATGATGAAATTAAAAGATTAATTAAGGAGTACACTGAAGGAAAAATTCAAAGTTGGGAAATAATAAACAACACTACTTTAGGAAAAACTGCTATTGTTGTTCTCTCTCAACCTATAGAAATAGAAGTTTATTATAGACTATGGCAAATAACTAACCTAACAGATAGTACCATAGAACTAAAAATTAATAGAGATATTTATAACTATTTAGATGGAAGAGAAGAAAGAGTTATTGGGTCTTATGAATTGAATAATGAAAAGAATGCCTATAAATTTGAACATTTTGAAAGAGATTTAAAAAAAGCAGAAAGCGTTTATTATAACCAAAGTAAACAGATAAACAAACTAATAGAAAAAGAAAAAAAAAATCTATTGTGGAAAAATTTAAAGAAAGAAATAAAAAATAATAAAATTATTGGCAGAAAAATTCAGCTAAAAATTCCATAAATTATTTTTTCTTTTTTAGATAGAAATAAAAAAAGCGAATAATAGACTGAACAACAAAATAAACTGTAGATTTAAATCTCAAAAATAAATACGCAATTATTAGAATAACCAATAATTCTAGAAGTAAAATTATTGTTTCCATTTTTTGTGCTTGTTTTAGTCTCTCTTTTAAAAATGGTGGAATTTCTTCTTGAACTTGTTGAGGAGGAGATGGTGAAGAGGGAGGCTTAACAAGCTCTATTTTTACAGAGGCTGTTTCATATGGACTTTGTGCGATTATATCAAAATAGGTGTCATTTACTACACAAAAGATTTTATAAAAAACTAGCTCACTTTCGTTTATCAACTGATTTTGCTCTAAAGTTAGAATATAACTATCATTTGATTCTATAGATTTTGCGTAAACTTTTTCTATTACCCCTTTTCGTGGTTCTTTGATTTTTATACGAACATTGTAGCAAGATTCTCCTAAGTAAGTTATTTGCGGTTGGCTAAATTGTAATATAGTTGGAATAAAAAGCTTAAAATTAGAATTATTTGAGATATTTATTTTGTCTTCTAAGGCTTGATCTGCATGGAGATAAAAAATATCTAAATTAGAAGTTGGTGAGCTAAGAACATAAATTGTTCCTGTAAAATCCGTCAAATAGGTTGTATTAATAGAATTTGAAGAAACTATAACTGGTTTATAAGAATAGGCTTTTTTGTCAGCTCTAGATATTTGAATTTTTGTAAGATTAAAAAAATTCTCTGAAATTTTTGAAGTAGAATTAAAAATAAATGGATAGGAAAAATTAATTGCAATACTTTCGTTTAAAGAAAAATTAAAGGGCATAGAAGAATTTTTATAATCTATCCAGCCTTGAACAAAACTTCCTTTTGGAAGCTTTAAAAATATATTTCCTGAGTTATCTGTTTTTTTATAGAATATAAAAGGTCGGACAAACCAAAAGACTGCATCTGAAATACCTTTTTTATTTTCTGCAAAATTTAACCTTGCACTAGCTAGCTCGATTGGAAGAGTAACATCTACTTCTATTTTTGTTTGAGAAAGGGAAAACTCAACATAATTTTGTGAGGAATAATAAGGATGATAATAATAAAGAGTAAAAAAATTATAAGGAGTA
>JAOAJF010000049.1 GCA_026414325.1 Microcaldota archaeon | reverse complement strand
TCTTTAATAAGTACAAATATTCCCAGTGGGATTCTTACTCCAAGTTTATTTTTATCATCATCTTTTGATTTATCATTGTTTGATTCAACCTGAAAAGCCCCACCAAGCCCAGCATATAACCCAAGCGACGGAGCTCCACTTATTATACCTGACTTGTTAAAGATAAGATAATCTATATTTAGATTGAAATACTTGTTTATATCCCATCCAATACCAGCCTGAATATTTGAGTACTCAAGACTTAGGCCAGTTGGGTTACCTATTATGATACCAACCTCAGGAGTTGAAAAAGTGTTTAATGGCAAAATAAAGGTTAAAGTTAAAAGTGTATATATGATCTTTTTCTTCATTTTATAAGCTCCTTACTCTAAAAGATTTTTATGTTTTCAGTTTAATTTTAAAATATAAAAAAATAAAATAATTTAAACAAAAATTTTTTATACTCTTTCTATCTTTTTTTATATGTTTTCAAAGAATTTTAATAGGAAACACTTTTATTAACTTTCGTAAAAGCATAGTATTGCATGCTTAAAAAAGTATTTTATCTTATTGTCTTCCTCTATTGCTATTCTATATTTGTCTATTGCATGAAGCTTCCCTTCTACTTTTGAATTGTTTGAGAGAAGAAGAGTGATTTTTTTTCCTTTATTTTTTTCAAAAAACTCTTCTTCTTGAGAGTCATTAAAACCAAATGTTTTATATTTATTCTCAATTTTTCTTAAAGTAAGTTTAAGCAACTTCAAGTTTTTTTCTATTTTTGATTGTTCTGTCTCTTTGGATTGTCCCAAGTTTGCAGTATCTGTTTTAAAAGTTTTTTTGATCTTTATCTTTTTTCCCTCCATATTTTTCTCCCACTATTTCTTTTAATTTATGTTAAAATTATCGAACTGATTTAGTTTTTAGTTAATTATTTATGTTTGGAGTATAAGATTTGAGGAAGTTTTTATTGAATTTTAAAAGTAAGAGGGGATTGCCCCCTCTTTTATTCGAATTAGAAACCTAAGTTTATTCCTGCAAGTATCATAAAATGTGATAGATTATCTTTTACATTAACATATCTTAGTTCAAGATATGGTGATATAAGAGGCAAAGGAAGTTCATAACCTGCAAATATGTTAAAACCTGCTTTACTTTCGGTGTCTGACTCTACTGTTATACCAAAAAGGGTTGCTTTTGACTTTACAAAATGTATACCGATACCAACTCCACCATATAGTCCAACCATAGGTATTTTAACTGCTCCGTTTAGGTTTAGAGCAGTGTCGTTTATTTTGAAGTCTGAATAGTCTTTATGTTTAGAACTAAGATAAATAAACTCGCCTGATATTTTTATTATTGCAAAGCTCATTCCAAGATCGAATCCGAATGCAGGGAGTGCTGAGTAATCCTTAAACTCATCTGTTACACCTTTCATGTAACCTGCCTTTACGCCTATTTCAAAGCCAGAGGTATTAATTGTGAATAATAAAAGTAATAAGTAAATGATTTTTTTCATCTTGGGTCCTCCTATGATGTTTTTATAAAGTTTAGTATAATAATATAACCTCTTTTTTCTAAAATAATAAATTTTTTTGATGCAAGTTGTTTTTCAATAAGGTAATTGGTGGAACAAAAAATAAAGATGCTGGTTTTTAAAAGGTGTGTAGCTAAAGCTATAATTCGAAGGATATAGTTTTGAATTTTGATTTTAGAAAATTTTTTTGATTTAAATTTTTTTGCTAAGGCCTGATAAGTTATATTTATTATATTATTAAAAAATTACTACAAAATAATGGAGGTTTAAAAAATGTTAAGAAAAGTGTTAGTAGTTATTTTGACACTTAGTGTCTCTTCTATTTTTGCTCAAGCAGCAAAAGAGAAGGAAAAAGAAGAGACAGCTAAAAAATATGTTCAAAAAGGGATCGAGTTTCTGCAAAAAAACAAATGGAAAGTTGAGAAAAATGTTATGTATGTGCAAGTTGGTGGCAAATGGGTGACATTTGGTGAAATATTAAGAGATCCAAAGTATGGGATGAA
>JAOAJF010000048.1 GCA_026414325.1 Microcaldota archaeon | reverse complement strand
CTCTTATCATAATTTAGATGGATTAGTTATAGTTACTGCTTCTCACAATCCTCCAGAATGGAACGCATTAAAATTTGTAGATAATGCTGGGGTTGCAATTTCTTCTACTAAAGGCCAAGAAATTTGTAACTTTTTAAACAAGCCCTTTAAGCCTCCTTCTTATCTCGCTGTAGGTCAGCACCAAGAGCTAGAAATAGTAGACAAATATATAGATGCTGTCTTGAGTTTTGTAAAAAAATTCAAATTAAAAAAATTAAAAGTAGTGTTAGATTGCGGTAATGGCACTTCTGCATTAGTTCTTCCAAAAATTCTTAATTCTCTTGGAATGGACGTAGTGGTTTTACACTCAGAATTAGATGGAACCTTTCCCTCTAGACCTTCTGAGCCTTCAGAAGAGAATTTAACAAAATTAATAAGCAAAGTAAAAGAGCTAAAGGCTGATTTTGGAATTGCTCTAGACGGGGATGCAGATAGAATAACTTTTGTAGATGAAAAAGGCAATTGGATAGTAGGAGATAAATGCCTTGCAATTTTAGAAAAATTTATTTTACAAGAGCAATCTCCTTCAAAAAAATATGTTATCACTACCTATGCTACTTCAAAAGTAGTGGAAAAAGTAGCAGAGGAGTTTAATGCAAAAACAATTTATACTGATGTAGGAGCTCCATATTTATCAGAAAAAATTTTTCAATTTAGAAAGGAGTGCTATATTGCAGGGGAGGAAGTAGGTGGAATTGCTTTTCCTGATTTTTCAATAGCAAAAGATGGGCCACTAGCAGCTGCTGTTCTTTGTGCTGCAGTAACTAAACAGCCACTTTCTAGTTGGGTTGAACAACTACCAAAATTTTTCAACTATAAAACAAAGATTGCAATTAAAGCAGAAGAAAAATCTTCTCTTAGCACAAAATTCTTTAAAAAAATAAAAAATAAATATTCTAACATAATACAACTAAAAAATGGTTTTAGAATAGAACTGGATGGGGGCTGGGTTTTATTTAGAGTTTCTGGAACAGAAAATTTTGTTCGTATTTTTGCAGAAGCAAGAAGTTCTTCTTCTGCTGAGCAATTAGCTGAGGAATTTGTAAAAATTTTTAAGAGCGTCAAGTCTAAAAAATAGATATTTAAATTTTTATTTGTTTATTTTTAGTTGCTTTTGGTGAGTAAAATGAAAGCTGTTTTGGTCTGTGGTGGGCTTGGTACTAGACTGAGGCCCTATACTCTTTCTATTCCAAAACCAATGCTTAGGGTAGGAAACAAACCACTTTTAGAATATCTTATCTCCCTTCTTAGCTATTATGGAATAAAGGATATTTATTTAACCATCGGATATCTAAAAGAGCATTTTAAAAATTATTTTGGAGATGGCTCAAAGTTTGGTGTTTCAATAACTTACTTTGAAGAAAATGAAAGTCTAAATACTGCCGGCTCGATTTTGCCACTTAAAAATAATATTGATTCTACATTTTTAGTTATGATGGGAGATCATCTAACAAATCTAAATATAAAAAAACTAATAGATTTTCATAAAAGAAACATGTCTTTAGGTACTTTGGTTTTGAAAAAAATAGAGCACAAAATTGATTATGGTGTGGTGGAATTTGACCAGTCTTTAAATATAAAAAAATTTTTGGAAAAACCTGTCTTAACTCATTATATAAATACTGGAATTTATGTTTTTGAGCCAGAGATATTTGACTATATTGGAGAAAAGGAAGATTTTGCTCTAAATGTATTTCCAAAAGTTTTGCAAAATAACAAAAAACTAAAGGCATATTTATTAGAAGAGTTTTGGGTTGATGTTGGTACCACTGCCGAATATGAAAAAATAAATCAAATTATCTCGATAGTCGAAGGACTCCAGCCACAAAAGCTTTAAGATTTTTTCAATCTGTTTTCTACATCCTTCCAATTTATTATTTTAAAAAAGTTTTCAACATATTCTGCACGCCTATTTTCATAGTCTAAATAATAGGCATGTTCCCAAACATCGATTACTAAGAGTGGTTTTAGTCCAACTAAATGCATGAGATTGTGTTTTTCAATTTGCATTATATAAAGATTATCTGTTTTTTGTTCAGAATATAAAACTGCCCAGCCAGAACCTTCTACAGAATTAGCTGCTGCACTAAATTGTTTTTTAAATCCTTCAAAAGAGCCAAAATTTTGTTTTAGAAGTTCTCCTATTTTTGATGTTGGTTGA
>JAOAJF010000047.1 GCA_026414325.1 Microcaldota archaeon | reverse complement strand
ACAATCGGACACATTCTTTGTGATCTAGTAGAAAATGAACTTTTTGGAGAAAAAAGATGATTGTTGTAACAGGAGGAGCTGGTTTTATTGGTAGTGCATTGATATGGAAATTGAATGAAAATAATATAAATGAAATTATAATTGTTGATAATTTCAAACAAAATAATAAAAAATGGAGAAATCTTCTTAAAAGAAGATTCGTGGATATAGTAGATAGAGATTTATTCTTTGTCTGGTTTGAAAAATATAACAAACAGATAAAAGTTATCTTTCATTTAGGTGCATGTACCAATACAATGGAAGAAAATGTTGACTATATTTTAAGAACGAATTACGAATATAGCAAAAAAATATATGAGCTATGTTGCAAATATGAAATACCTTTAATTTATGCTTCTAGTGCCGCAACTTATGGCAGAGGAGAAAAAGGGTACAACGATGATGAAAAAATAATTCCTCTTTTAAAGCCACTAAATCTATATGGATGGTCAAAGCAACTTTTTGATTTATGGGTTTTAAATCAAAAAGATAAACCTCCTCAACTTGTTGGACTTAAATTTTTTAATGTTTATGGTCCTAATGAATACCATAAAGGTAGAATGGCAAGCGTTGTTTTTCATGCATATAATCAAATCAGAGAAAGAGGAAGAGTAAACTTATTTAAATCCTATAAAAAAGAGATACCACATGGAGAGCAAAAAAGAGATTTTATTTATATAAAAGATGTTGTCGAATGTCTGTTTAAAATTTATTTGAATAAAAATATTAATGGAATTTTCAATCTTGGAACAGGTATTGCATCTTCCTTCAATGAACTTGCTACTTTCTTATTTGAATCTCTTTCGATGAAAAAAAAGATAACTTATATACCAATGCCAGTAACTTTAATAACTCAATATCAGTACTACACAAACGCTCAAATGACAAAATTTCTTTCTTTTTTCAAAGATATAAACTTTTATACATTAAAAGAAGGAATTTTTGATTATGTAAAAAATTACTTAACAAAAGATGATCCTTACTTGTAAATGAAGGAACTAATTATGAATATAAAAGAAGTAATAAATGCCATAGAAAATTTTAAAAACAAAAAAATTTTAGTAATTGGTGATATTATTCTTGATATTTACAGCTTTGGAAAAGTTGAACGAATTTCTCCTGAAGCTCCTGTTCAAATTTTTGAGATTTTAAATGAAGAAAAAAGACTTGGCGGGGCTGGAAATGTAGTAAATAATTTGCTTGAATTAGGGATAAATGTAAGCATTTGCTCTATAGTTGGTGAAAATGAATTTGGCTTTACAGTAAAAAAAATGCTACAGGAGAAAAATGTAGAAACAACATCTCTCTTTTTTACACACCAAGATAGGTATAGTTATAAAAATAGACTTATTTCAGTTGATTATAATCATCAAGTTTTAAGAATTGATAGAGAAACAAAAGAAGAAATAAATCAGAATTCTGAGGCTAAAATAATTGAATTTTTAAATCAAAAAATAAAAGAGTTTGATGCAATAATTATCTCTGATTATCTTAAAGGGCTACTCACTGAAAGATTATTGGAGAATATTATAAAAATTTGTGACAATAATAATCTTCCTTTGATCATCGATCCAAAAGGGAAGGATTATAAAAAATACAAAAATGCTACAATAATAACCCCAAATAAAAAAGAAGCTGAAATCGCAAGTGGGATCTCAATCACTGATTCAGAAACTTTGAAAAAAGCAGGAATAAAACTTTTAAACGAATTAAATCTAAAAGCTATTTTAATTACCCTTGGGAAGGACGGAATGGCCTTTTTTACTAAAAATGAAATTTTTTCTATTCCTGCTAAAGCAAAAGAAGTCTACGATGTATCAGGAGCTGGAGATACAGTTATTGCTACTCTGGCTGCTGCAATAGTAGCTGGACTTTCATGGAAAGATGCAGTGGAGCTTTCAAATATTGCAGCTGGAATTGTTGTTGCTAAACTTGGTACTCAGCCTATCACAAAAGAGGAACTTTTAAGCGAGCTTGATACAGGAAGAGCAAATAATAAAAAAATAGTTAATATTTATGAATTACTTAATTATTTAAAAAAAGCCAAAGATGAAAATAAAAAAATAGTTTTTACAAATGGTTGTTTTGATTTACTACATGTAGGTCATGCTGATTTGCTCTCAAAGGCAAAAAAACTTGGTGATATTTTAATTGTTGGATTAAATAGTGATAATTCAGTAAGAAGACTAAAAGGAGAAAAAAGACCAATAATAAATCAACAACAAAGAGCATCACTGCTTGCTGCCTTAAATGCAGTAGATTATGTAGTTATATTTGATGAGGATACACCTATAGAACTAATAAAAAAAATAAAACCAGATATTTTAGTTAAAGGAAAAGATTATAAAAAAGAAGATGTAGTAGGCAGAGAAATAGTTGAAAGCTATGGAGGCAAAGTTGAATTAATTGAGTTACTTGAAGGTATTTCTACAACTAGTATTGTAGAAAAAATTTCAAACAATAGAGGTTAATATGAAGCCGGCTACAATAAGATGGCTTGATATAAATATAGGTAAACCTTTATGTTTTGTACTTACTCTTTTATATAAATTA
>JAOAJF010000046.1 GCA_026414325.1 Microcaldota archaeon | reverse complement strand
CCTTTTAATAGCTTCATTTTAATACTTGATATTGAAGTAGTATAAAAAATATTTCATTATCAATATAAATAGTAGTAATAATAATTTCTTTTTTTTTCTCACTATTTGTGTCAAAAATTTTTATTAACTTATCATCGAATCTTTTTAAATAAATTTCCATAATTTTTTATTAAATATTATATAAAAACCAATGTAAAATAACAAGTAAATTAGAAAAATAAATCATAACTTTTTAAATTGACACATTATAAGAAGTTTTATATAACCAGTTAAATAACAAAAAGAGGTCAGTTATGCAAAAGATAGAGATTAAAAGTAAAAATGGTTTTTTTGGGAAATATGGAGGTAGATATATTGCTGAGATTTTAAGACCTGCTCTTTTAGAATTAGAAGAAGCTTTTTTTAAATACATTAATGATAAAGATTTTTTAAATGAATATGAAGCTATTTTAAAAAATTTTGTAGGTCGTCCCACACCTTTACTTTTTGCCGAAAATGCTACACGAGAAATAGGAGGAGCAAATATTTATTTAAAGCTTGAAGGACTTGCAAATACAGGAGCACATAAGATAAACAATGCGATAGGCCAGGCTCTTTTGGCTAAAAAAATGGGCAAAAAAAGGATTATAGCAGAGACTGGAGCAGGGCAACATGGGCTTGCTACAGCATGTGCATGCGCAAGGCTTGGGTTGGAATGTGAAATTTTTATGGGAGAAATAGATATAGCAAGACAAAGACCTAATGTTTTCTGGATGGAGTTATTTGGTGCAAAAGTGATTCCCGTTACAACAGGGACTAAAACACTAAAAGATGCAGTGAATGCTGCATTAAGAGAATGGGCAGAAAGAAGAATGGATACTCATTATTTATTAGGAAGTGCTGTAGGGCCTTATCCTTTTCCGGATATGGTAAGAGAATTTCAGTCAGTAATTGGACGAGAGACAAAAAAACAGTTTCTTGAAATGAAAGGCAAACTCCCTGATATGTTAATTGCATGTGTTGGTGGTGGTTCAAACTCGATTGGTTTTTTTGCGGATTTTCTAAATGATGAACAAGTCAGACTTGTTGGAGTAGAAGCTGGTGGTAAAGGTAAAGGTAGAGGTGAAAATGCTGCTCGAATAGCAGGACCGGGTAGTGTAGGAATTGTACAAGGATATAAATCTTTATTTTTACAGGATGAGGATGGTCAACTTTTACCTACTCATTCTATAAGTGCAGGACTTGATTATGCAGGAATTGGGCCTCAACTTGCTTATTTAGCTGAAATTGGGAGAGTAGAATTTACAAGTGAGACTGATAATGAAGTGCTAGATGCTTTTAAATTTTTTGCTAAAACAGAAGGAATAATTGCAGCTTTAGAATCGTCTCATGCATTAAGTGCATCTATAAAAATGGCAAAAAAACTTGGTAAAAATAAGGATATAATTGTTAATGTTTCTGGAAGAGGTGATAAAGATATTTTTATTACAGCAAGTAGTCTAAATTCAGAAAAATGGTTTGAATTTCTTAAAGAAGAGGTAGCAAGATATGAACAAAAAAGTAAGTGAAAAACTTAAAAGACTTAATGAGGAAAAAAGAGTAGGTTTTATGGGACATATAATCGCAGGTTTTCCTGATTATAAACATTCATTAGAAGCAGCATTAGCTATATGTGAAGCAGGAGCAGATTTTCTTGAAGTTCAGTTTCCCTTTTCAGACCCAACAGCAGATGGACCTACAATTGAAGAAGCTTGTTACATTGCAATAAATAATGGATTTAAAGTGGTAAAAGGATTTGACCTTGTAAGAGAGATAACAGAAAAAACAGATACAGTTGTATTGATAATGACATATGCTAATATTGTTTATAAATTTGGTATAGAAAGATTTTTAAAAAAAGCAAAAGAAGTAGGATGTTGTGGTCTTATTATACCTGATTTTCCTCCTGAGCAGGATGAAGGGCTGATAGAAAAAGCGAAAGATTTTGACCTTGATATTATACTTATTGCAACTCCTGGTGATGATGAGAGTAGGATAAAAGAACTTTCTAATAGAACAACTGGATTCTTATATACAGTAGCCCGAAGAGGTATAACAGGTAAAAAGACTGAAATAAATAAGGAAGCAAAAGAATGGTTTTCTCTGGTAAAAAAGAATGCAACTGTGCCAATAGCCATTGGTTTTGGTATTAATTCAAAAGAACAAATTGATGTTCTAAAGGAGTATTGTAATATTGTAATAATTGGTAGTCATTTTGTTAAAGTCATAAAAGATGCTTACGAAAAAAAAATATCAATATCTGAAGCATTAAAAAGATCAATAAATTCTCTTTTCATATAAAAAGATCTATATACAGATGTTCAAAGAATTATTTTGTTTTTGTTGGTAGCTAGACGCTAAAGAATTTTAGCTATACTTTTCTCCTTAAGTAATTAATTTTAAATACCTGATTTGCAAACCTTATTTTCTATCTAAAAGTTATTATCTATCTGTTTTTTTATTTACCATAAAAGCTTTCTGTTATTTTGGGTATCTATAGATTAAGATACTTTATTTATAAAAAAGCTGCCCTAGAAGGGCAGCTTTTTATCTCTGAATTCTTGCACTTCCACCTTGTGCAAATGCTTTTACCTGTTCTAGTGTCACCATTGTGGTATCCCCTGGTGTTGTAGTAAGTAATGCA
>JAOAJF010000045.1 GCA_026414325.1 Microcaldota archaeon | reverse complement strand
CAGTTACTCCCATACTAAGGCAGGTGCCAACTATCTCATTTACTAAAGCTTTCAAATTCTTTGCTAAAGAGCCACTTTGTTTTTTCTTAGCAATTTTTATAACCTGTTGCATAGTTAGATTTCCAACAATTTTTGGGTCTTGCTCTCCTCCTTTTGCACCCTTTTCGATTTTTAGCTCTTTTTTTATAAGCTCGCTTGTTGCTGGCGAGCCAATCTCAAAGCGCCATTTTTTTGTTTGTTTATCTACTATTACTTTTACTGGCACCTTTGTTCCTTCAAAAGCAGCTGTCTGTTTATTTAAATCAGCAATAAGCTGAACTATATTTACTCCTAAGGGAGCAAGGGCTGGAGCTAAAGGAGGCCCTGCTGTTGCTTTTCCACCCTCTATTATAACTGAGATTGTAGTTTCAGCCATTAGTTCCACCTCAAACTAAAAAGTTGTAATTTATTTTTTAGTTTTTAATCTTTTTAAAATCTCCATTTTTACTTTTTGAGCATTTTCATAGTTTAGTCCATCAATATGTGCATTTACACTCGACTGGCCAGAAGCAGTTGCAACATGTAAATCATAAAGTCCAAATATTTGGTCCAAAGGATCTTGGTCAATATAAACATCCTGAATTCTATAGTATGGAATTGTTGTTTCACTATAGGTTATTACCCCCTCTTTTATTATCAAATATTCTTTATCTAAATCATAATAATATCGTCTATAATGTAGATAGTGATAGAGATAAACTAACAAAAGCAAAGCTCCACTTATAATTAATAAAAATGGCAAAAAGGTTTTGAAAATTGCAGCAAGAGCAGTCCAAAAAAGTATTACTCCAACTCCAACTGTAGATATTATTGATATAATAGTTGCAATAGTGCCTTTAACAATCTTGCTCTTCTCAATAGGCATTCTATCTATGCTTGCCATCAATAAAATTAGAACTATTAACTTTTTATATTTTATTTATTAATTATATATTTTGTTGTGCTATTATTTTGTTTCTATTTGTAGGGAGGGAATTGAATGGAAAATTTTGATACAATTGTTGTTGGTGCAGGTCCAGCTGGTTCAACTGCAGCAGCTTATTTAGCAAAAGCAGGAAAAAATGTTTTATTAATTGACAAGGCTTCCTTTCCAAGAGATAAAGTTTGTGGTGATGCTCTTTCTGGAAAAACCATGAAGGTAATTAGAGAGCTAAACTTAGTTGAAGAGATAAAAAAACTTCCTCATGCTTCTATTAGGGGAGTGCTTTTTTCTTCTCCCTCTGGACACATTCTAAAAGTTCCTTTTGTAAAATCTGATCAAAATCGAGAGGATGGTGTAGGCTATTGCATGCGTCGTTATCATACAGACAATATGTTTTTCAATGCTGCAAAAAGATTTGGAGCAAAAACAAAAGAAAAAATGCTTCTTCAAAACCTAATTTTTGAAAACAACAAAGTTGTTGGTATAGTTGCATTAGACCTAAACACACAAGAAAAAAAAGAGTTTTATGCACCAGTGATTATAGGTGCAGATGGAGTAAATTCTATAGTAGCCAGAGAAGTTTTAAAACAAGATTCTAATTTAGACTCTTATCATAGTTGCGATGCAATAAGGCAATATTTTTCTTCTATCAAAGGCCTAAGCGATTATATTGAGATTCATTTTTTAGATTCTGTTCAACCAGGATATTTTTGGATTTTTCCTCTCGAGAATGGAACTGCAAATGTTGGGCTAGGTTTAGTGAGTGCAGAATTACAAAAAAAGATGAAAAACTCAAAAACAACTCTAATTAGTCTCTTTCAGCAAGCAATTAGAGAAAACAAACTTTTAAAAGATAGATTTATTGAAGCAAAAGCCTTAGGCCCAATCACTGGTTGGCGTCTTCCTTTTGGCTCAAAGAAAAGAAAGGTTGCTGGAAACGGATGGGTCTTAGTAGGTGATGCTGCCTCTTTAGTTGATCCATTTTCTGGAGAAGGAGTTGGAAATGCAACTATCTCGGCAAAATTAGCAGCACAAACAATTATTCAAGCTTTAGAAGCAAAAGATTTTTCAGAACAATTTTTAGCCCAATATGAGCAAATGCTTTGGCAGGAGCTTGGCCCAGAATTAGATACAAGCTATAAAATGCAACAAATAGGAAAAATAAAGTTTTTATTAGATCGAGTTATTTATAAAGCTGCTACTGATGAAAAAATAAGAGAAACAATAGCAAATTCTTTGGCAAGCGAGGAAACAAAAAAAGAGCTTCTCAATCCATTATTTTATCTAAAAATTTTATTATAATTTTTTTAATGTTCTATTAACATTTTCTTTATTAATACTTCTAAATCTTCTTTCTGTTCTTTAGAAATAGTTTTGGATTTTTCATAAAAATTTTCATAAAAATGTTGAAGCATTTTTGCATTTAATGGTTTGTTCAACTCATTTAATTTGTAAAAATATTCTTTAGCCTTTTGTTCCTCTCCTCCAATTATAGCATTAATAAAAAGCCCAAAATTTGCTTCAAAATTATTTTCATCCAAATTCAACACATATTCAAAAGCTTGCTTTGATTCTTTATATTGCCTAGTTGCTAAAAGCAAATATCCTCCTAAAACCCAAATTTCTTTTCTTTCTGGTTCTAATTCAGCAGCTTTTGCTATGGCAGCAAGCCCTTGGTCATATTCTTCAGCATTATAATAAGTAAAAGCAGCAATATACCAGCC
>JAOAJF010000044.1 GCA_026414325.1 Microcaldota archaeon | reverse complement strand
CTCCAGCTATAACTGACCCTTTTATAGCAGCATCTTCAATCTTTCTTCTGAATTCTGCTGTAAGTATATTACCTTTAATTAGTTGATAATATGCTTCACCTCCTTCAAAAGCAAAAACAGCTAGTCCTGCTATTCCTCCTTCTTTTAAAGATACAAGTAATTTGCCATTTGAAGTCAATAAACCAGGTCTAGCTTTTACCTCCTTAGGAGGTTTTTTTTGCTTATTCCCATCTTTAGATACTTTAAAGTTGCGACCAAGAGCTTTTGCCAAAAATTCGGCTGTAGCTTTTATTTCATTGTAAGTTATCCCTTTTTTAGCTAATGTTTTTCCATATAAACGCCAAAGCTCCTTTCCGATTTCAAAATCTTTTAAAATATTTAAAATTTGCTGAGCGGCTTTTTGAGGATTTTTTGTTTTAATTTTTTTTAATTCATTAATAACCTGCTTAGCAAATTCTGAATTGTTTCCAAATAGTCTATGTAGATTTTTTTCAATATCTTTTTTTATAGCATTAATATCAGACAAAGATCTTATTTCGGCTTTATTATGTCCCCAATCGCCTAAAAGGTGTGTATTGTATAATAAACCTGCAAAAGCTTTTGCCTGTTTAGGTGGTAAACCTGTTATTTTTTCAGTAAGTATTTGAATATCTTTTACCCTTTTTGTCCATTCATTTCTTATTTTCTGTTTAATTAATTCTTTTTTTTCTGGTGGTAGTTGTTGTAAACATTCACTTAGAGGGGGTTTATTAAATGGAATATTGCCCTCAAAACCCCAATGACCAAACCAACGGTGATTTCCACAAGTAAAACCATCTAAAAAAGAACTATCAGGTGCTGCATCGATTATTTTACTTGTTATAGTTTTCTGCAGCTCATCTAATTGGCCTCCAGATAAGCCTTCAAAAACATTCTGAAAATCTTTAATATGATCTGTACCAACCTTACAGAATGAAATATTTAATGAAAACACTAAAAAAACAACAAAAAATAAAAAAATATTTATGAAGTGTTTAAGAGAAAAAATCATTTTTCTAACCAGTATAATGGCCCTTTCTTTTGTTCTGAAAGCGTTGTTTCTTGAAGAGACTGCAAGACCTTTAGTTCTTCAAATTCTGCTTGCCCGATTTTCTGTTTTATAAGCGAGTAAATTTCAAAAAATTTATCTCTTACATCCTGATTCGCAGACATTAGCAGTTCATTATTTACTGATTTTGCCAACTCTTTTGCTGCATTAAAAAATATAGATTTTTCTTTTTCACTAAGCCACCAGTTATTTTTGTATGGTTTAATAGTATTATAAATATTATCTAAACTTAAAGATATTATATATGAGATATAGCCGCATCGTGAATTCGCAATTTTACCTAGTAATTCTTTATTTTTTTGAATTAATGATACTATTCGTTGAAATTCATTATCATTCTCTAAATAGGTAAATTTTTCTTTTTCAAGAATGCTTTTCAATTTTGGGTGAGACAACTTCATATACTCTGAAACCGCCAGAGTTTCACCTGCATTCTTCTTTTTTGGTATTAATGTAATTAATTTTTTCAAAGTTTCAGCAATTCCAGTGTATTTAAAAAATACATACTTTTCTATAAGCTTATTATATGGAGTTTCACTTGTTTTCTCTTTTTTATCAGGATAGTTTCTTGTTATAAGCTTATTATATAGGGTTTCATCCATCTCTATCCACTTATAAAGAATTCTTAAGTCACCAGTTTCCTCATATCCAAAATTCAAAACTTCCATAGCATCTAAATATTCATTGTGATTCTCAAAAGTTTTTGCCCTCTTAATATAAATATCTCCATCGACTGAGCCAAAAATTATTGAAACATTAAGAAAATTTATAATTATCACAATAATAAATTTAAAAAATATTGCTAAATTTATTTTATCTATAATTTTTAATCCCACCAAGATGAACCTCCTAATACTTTTTTATCAGAGATTTTATCAACCAAACTCTGCAAAGTTTTCAATTCTTCGAACTCCGCTGTTCCTGCTAAATCCTTAATTTTCTTGATTACATAAAAAAATTGTTGTCTTACATCCTGCTCAGCTTGTAGTATCAAATCTTTAGAAACGCCTTGTGCCAGTGTTTTTACTGCCTCAGCTAATAACTCTTTATTATGACCAATACTTAATATTGAAGCATTAGATGATAAAAAAATTAATTGTTCAGTCCTTGCAATATATGGGCTTATTATATTGTATGAAAGATACAATTTTCTTTGTTCTATTATATGTTTTTTTAGCATATCAGCATCCTTTTTTAAATCCAAAAAGTACTTAAAAGTCTCTTGTCGTGAATTTTTTAGTATTTCTATAAAATGTTTGCATAATTCATCATGAGATTTTTTAAGTGAATCATATTTATTTAAAATTGACTTAGCTTCATCTATTGGTATGACTGGAACAGGGTTATTTATTTCATATAAAAACTGGTTTTTTCGATCAATTTCTTTTTTAAACAAGAAAAAACCTATATAAGGGTGAACTATATAATAATATGGTTGTTTTATTTCATCTAATAAATTTTTTGTTTTCATTTTTTTGCATTTTTCACATGGTTTCCAAAAAGTTATAGAATGGCTAACGTTGTGGTTAAATTTGTTAAACCATCTCCTATTAAATTCCAACCAATACTTCAATATCAGAGGTTCCTCTGTAGCGTCATATTCAGAGGAAAACATTTGATAAG
>JAOAJF010000043.1 GCA_026414325.1 Microcaldota archaeon | reverse complement strand
ACAATATACATGTAATCAAAGAAGGAGTAACTACTGAAACAAGCAGTATATTGCTTTCAAAGGGAGCAATAGAAAATTTCCAAGTAGTCTCTTTATTATCAAACTCTTCTAATAATACTTTAGACCTTATGGCAGCATACAATCTTTTAGTAAAATTAAAAGATTACCTTTCTTTAGAAGTTGATTTAAAAGAATTGGAGCTAGATGCTAAAAAAATGGAAAAACAAATGAAACAAGTTATTCAGAAAGTAGAAGAAGAGCAAAAAGCAGCAGAGCAGGAGAAAGATTCATCTATGTACCAATAATTTTTTAAGTTTTTCTATCTTTTTATAATCAAAGGTGTTGTTCTATGTTACTGAAAAAAGAAGAAAAAGAGGAAGAAGGAAAAAAACTTTATTTTAAAGTAGAGGCTGGAGATACTGCTACTGGTATTGTAGAGAAATATTGTAGAGCTAAGGGTCTAAATCTTTCTAATCATGATTTAGAAAATATAGCTACAAACACTATAATCTGGGGTGGAGTTTACATTATAAGAGAAGATGGAAAAAAAGAAAAATTAAACTTTGAAAACGCAAGAACTTTAAGAGAAGGAGATACCTTAGACGTAAATGAAGCAATTTTGCTGAAGGCAATTAATAATCGAGTAACTAAATTGGGAAAAGTTAGAAATGAGTTTTTAAATAATTCAAAAGAAGAAGAAAAAATTGTAACTGATCAAGCCAACCAACCAGTTCAACAACCAACGAAAATATATTTTAGGGCAGCTAACTCTTCAAATCAAGTTTCAGCTAGCTTTTTAGATGGTATAGTTACGAGGTTAAATTGGGCTACAGACAATAAAATCATAAACCCAAAACATTCATGGGTTGTTTGTTGTGACCTAGAGAGCCTAGCGAGTATAGATCCCACCACATTAAAAGAAGGGGAAAAAATTCTTTTTATTCCTAGTGATTTTCTACTCTATCTCCAGCAACTATATGATTATAACCAACTCGAGAATTTCAAGAATTATATAGACCAATCTAATAATACAGAAGAACAAGATTCATCTAACAAAACATATAACCAAACACTAGAAAAAATACTAGAAAAAACCAAAAGTTCTTTAGATAAGCTCAAGAAAAATCTAGAAACCATAAAAGAGGAATTCAATAAAAATTATGCAGATAAGTCATACATCGTATTTTTTTACGATCCGCTAAAAAATTATAACGATTTTTATGACTTTCTTGGAGATTTATATAAATTTATCGATAAAAAATAAAAAGAGTAGAAATTAAAAACAAAATAAGTTTATCTTTACCAATAATTTTTTAAACTAATTTTTTCATTATTTTTTTGCAGAGGTAGCAAAGCCAGGTCAAATGCGTCAGACTTAAGAAAATGGTCTTAAACAAAAGTGTTTTAAGACATCTGATGGCCTAGCGCCTTCGTGGGTTCAAATCCCACCCTCTGCATTCTTTTCGTTTGTTTTATAAATTAGTTTTTTTCTTCGTTTTTTTTCTAATTTTGTAAGTTGTTCTTCTCCCTTTTCTATAAAAGTTAAATAACCACTATGTAATAAACCAGTATTCTCTGGTCTAGAGCCTGTTTCTCTCACAAGAATTTGGCGGCAAATAACCTCTAGACAATAGTTTTTTTTCCAACCAAATTTTTTTGCTTCAAAGACAAATTCCTTTAGCTGTTCTATATGTGGAAAAAACCCAACCAACACTCCATTTTCTTTAAGTATTTTTATAGCATTCTTTATTGCAAGAGAAGAATTGGGCAAATCTAAAAAAACAACATCTGCTTCCTCAGGCTCAAAACCATCTTTTATTACATCTCTTATTTTTATCTCAACATTAGAGATTTTTAATTTCTCAAGATTTTTTTTTGCAAGAGCAGCAAATTCTTCGTTTTTTTCATAACTTATTACTTTTTTAGCTACTCTGGATGCCATAGCTGCAAAATATCCAGAGCCTGTTCCAGCATCTACAACTACACTTTCTTTTGTTATTGGGCAATAGCCTAAGACTATTGCAGCATCCTTTGCTAGCAAAACCTGCGGTCCTCGCTTTATTTTTTTCAAATAATCAAATATCATTTTCTCCCCTTAACTTTAGCTCAGCTCACATTCACTCCAGCCATCTCCACAACTATTACAAGTTTTATAGCCAAAACTACAGCCATCTAAAGAGCAAAGTATTTTTTTTCCTGGGACACATATTTTTGTTTGATAACATTTAGTCCATATTCCTTCAATACAAATTTTTTTTCCTTTACAATTGTTTTCAACAAAGCATTCTTGTTCTTGCCCCTCTTGGCATTCTTTATAAATTTTTATAGCTTCTTGGCTAGTATTCTGTTCAATAAACTTTTTTTCCTGCTCTCTTTTTATCAAACCAATATTTTGTTCTTCTGCTTTAGTTTGAAAAAAAATTAAATAAAACAAAATCCCAATAATTAAAAAAATGTATAATGCATAAATCTTGTCTATTTTTCTCACCTTTATTTTTCTATTTAATTTGTTTTCAATTTAACTTTAAATTTTGTAGCTCTTGAGGAGAAATTTTTACATTTATCAGTATCTTTGGTGAGAGTTCAGTTAACAATCCACTTAAAAGCCCAGTTTTTTTCTCAGCTTTTTGACAAATTTTAAGTGGTTTGGTAGAATTTAAAAGGCTTGATAATTTTTCTATCGCTTTTTCTTTATCTCCAAGCTCATCTACTAGCCCAATTCTTTTGGCCTGTTTTCCACTAAATATAGCAGCTGAATAAATATCATCTAAATCATTTGGTTGTATCTTATTTCCTCTCGAGCTTATTAGTTTTTCTTTAAAATCCTCGAAAGTTTCATCTATAAGTTTTTGAAGAAGTTGCTGTTCTTTTTCTGTTAGTTTTCTTTTACCTATAAAAGATATATTCAATAATCGGTTTACAGATTAATGTTTTTATTCTGGGGGCAAGAACTCATACTTAATTAGCTACAATACAT
>JAOAJF010000042.1 GCA_026414325.1 Microcaldota archaeon | reverse complement strand
GGCCAGCTGACGTTGTTGGTTTTTATGGGTCTATTTCTTCTTCTATTCCTAGGTTATATGAAATATCTACTTTATATAAAAAGCTAGGAGTAATAACAGTAGCAGGTGGCAAACATATTGAAAATATGCCTTTAGAAGCTCTTTATAATGATATAGATGTAGTTGTTTTTAGAGAAGGCGAAGTTACAATTAAAGAATTGCTTTTAGCAATAGAAAACAATCAGGATTTTAATAATATTAAAGGCATTGCTTTTTTAAAAGAGAATAAGATTTTTAAAACACCAGAAAGACCTTTGATAGATGATTTGGATAGTTTACCTTATCCAGATTTTAACTTAATGAGATATGAAAAAATGCATTTTTATCCTGTAAATAGAACAAGAGGTTGTAACTCAAATTGTGAATTTTGTGCTGTAAAAGATAAAGCAAGAAGCTCTTCTCCAGAATATATGATAAATCAGATTAAATATCTTGTGGAGACAAGAGAAGCTAGCTATTTTTTCGAGGCAAGTGATCATTTTGCTGCAAATAGAGAAGAAACAATTGAATTTTGTAAACTTTTAGCCAGCTATCAAAAAAAGATAAATAAGAGGCTTGTTTTTACTGTTCAAACGCGTATTACTGATGCTAGATATCCTGAACTCTTAGAGGCAATGAAGGAAGCAAATATTGATACCGTTTGTATTGGATATGAATCCCCCATTGATGAAGAATTAATAAGCATGAGAAAAGGTTATCTTTCAAAAGATCTTTTTGCTTGGACAGAAACTTTTCATAAATATGGGTTTTTTGTGCATGGCATGTTTATATTTGGCTACCCTTCTAAGAATTTATCTTCTATCTCGCTTGAAGAAAGAATAAAACTTTTTTCTTATTTTATAAAAAAAGCAAAGATAGATACAATTCAGGTTTTAAATACAATTCCATTACCTGGTACAGAATTAAGAAAAAGACTTGAAAATGAGAATAGAATCTTCCCTTTAGGTGAGATTAATTGGCAATATTATGATGGTCAATATCCATTATTTATACCTGATGGAAGTATAACAGCAACTAAAATGCAAAATGCTATTATAAAAATAATGAAAAAATTTTATGGGATTAAGAACATACTCAAAGCTATTTATCATATAGTTTTTCATTTCCCAGTAATAATTTTTCCAGCGAGTTTAACTATTATTTCAGGGAATATAAAGCTAATAATAAAAGCATTTAATTTTTGGTACAGAAATTTTTTTAGAAATTATTCATTAAGAAGTGGAGGATACATAGTAGCAAAGAAATGGCTTAAAAATTTTAAAAAAGACAATTTCCTTTTGAGACTAGAAAATATTAAATTAAAATAAAAAAGGCTCCATTTAAAAGAGAGCCTTTTTATAGTTTTTATCTTTTTTGTTGTTGCTTAGGTTGTTGAGTAGGTTTAGTTTGTTGTTGAGAAGGTTGTTGTGTTGATGATCTCTTTTTACTTTTTAGAGGAATATTTAGATTCCATAACATTCTAAACTCTAATCCAAAAGTAGCAAGGAAATAAAATTCGTTTTGAGTTATACTCATAGTAGAACTTTTATCTATAAGTGGATAATATCCAAACTCAAAAGTTGGTCTGAATCCAGGCATAATAACAAGTGATTTTACAAGTTCCTTATAGAATCCCACAAAAAGATTTGGGCCGACATAGCCTAAGCCTCTAAATGGTGTATCTCCTCCCTTAATAGGGAACTTAATAATTTCATTATTTTGATATATTCCAATTAGTGCTCCAGGCCTTACAATTAGACCCCCTTCTAAAAGAAGTTTAAATCCATTTCCAAGATCAGGAGTTCGTGCTAAAAAATTAAAAATGCCTAAGAAAGAGTTATAAAAATAAGTATAATCTCCTATTACATAATCATCTGGTTTTTCTGAGATATAAACTTCTGGTCCACCTAAAAAACTATAACCAAGTTCCATAGCAGCTCCAAACCCCCAACCAGATGGGAGATTATAAAGAAAAGTAACAGGCACTGTAATAGCAAAACCAAAAAAAAGATTTACACTGTCTATTTTGCTACTTTTTTTTTGTGTTCCAAGAGGGGTCTCACTTTTAGTAGTTACATCAATAGATCTGTAATTTACACTGGGAATAAAATAACCTGTAAAAGCTCCTCCTACTGATATGTCAATACTATCTGAGTAGATAAAAAAAGATAAACATAAAAATATTAAAGAAATTAAAATTTTACGCATATGATCTCCTTTTTAAATTAAAATAAAAATTTTGCATGTAATTTATTATTTTAAAATTTGAGTGTCAATCTTTTTTACTATTTTTAGGAATTCATCAAATGATTTAATATACTCTTCACTGCTATAATATTGATCTGTTAAAACTAGTAGAACACAATCAGGGGAAAAGTCATACATCTCTTTCCATACCATTTTGTTAAGATAAAGTCCTTTTGTGGGAGTATTTAGGATAAATATTTCTTCGTTATTACCATCATGTGTTTTTACTTTACATGATCCAGAGACAGGAATTAATACAAAACGCGAAAATTTATTTGCATGTTTGCCTCTTACCACACCTTTTTTTGTTCCATAAATATAAAAGACTCTTTTTAATTCGAAAGGAATTTCTTTGTTATTTTCTAAAGCAATTAGAAAGCCCTCTTCTGAACAGTTAATTTTGAAGTCTAAAAGTTTTACTTTTTCAGTCAAAATTAAACTCCTTTTTCTATAAATACAATTTTTTTCTGAAAAATGAAAGAAAGAAAAGCAAGTGATCCTTGGATGAAAAATTGAGAGATGATTTTGTTGAACTTATAAATATCGATAAAAAGGAAAAGAAAAAAAATATTTAATGAAAAAACTATTAAATAAATAAAAAACATTTTTATAAGCATAAAGATTGTTTTTATAATAAATATATTCAAATTTTAAAAATAAAATACTGACTAAAACAAATTGCCATAGGAAACTTCTCTTTATTCCTATGGCAATTTGTTTTTAATAATTTATATCTATTGCATAGATAC
>JAOAJF010000041.1:414-3329 GCA_026414325.1 Microcaldota archaeon | reverse complement strand
TCCCAATGCTCTATAAATTTTTTTTCTTCATTATCTGTTAATAATAAAGCTTCTTTTATTTCAAAATCCTTTATTTTATCCATCTCATTTTTTATATATTTCTGGTACGCTTTACTCTTTTTTAATTTATTAATAAATGTAACCTCTTTTCTTTTTGGAAGCAAAGAATACTTTTTTTCTATTGTTATCTTTCCTTCTAACATCATTTGTGTTCCATCTACATAATATTTCCCTTTATCAGTAATTCGATAGCCACTTTGCGCATTTCCCATTAACCAGCCCCTTGTTCTTACACAATGAAGAAAAACACAATCATTGATTACTTTAGCATCTGGATATTCTGGAAAACCTATCAAACAAAATTTTTTAGGAAATAATTTGAATGCAGCTGCTACTATTTTGTCAAAAGTTGGTTCTATATTATTTTTACTTAAAAAATCAACAACAAATAAAACAAGTCTATCTTTATCAATTTCGAAATATGTGTTTGGATACTCTTTCAAGTTTCTTATAAAATCTTCATCACTTTGTTTATCATCTTTTTTTTTCAACATTTTTATTCACCTTATAACGAAAAATCTGTTTTTGGTTTATCAAAAAGTGATTTTACTCGTTTTACTTCTTTTTCAATTACTGAAAAAATCTTTTCAATTTCTTCTGAACTATATTCATAATAAGAAGTACTTGCACAGTTTCCTAACAATCTTAAATTGTAAAGGATTCTTTGAGTTCTTGCACTTGCTATTCTTTTAAATCTTTCATTTTTTGTTTCATTATATGTCTTTCGATTTTTATTCATAGTCTCACTCCTTATTTTTCTATAAATTATATATAATATATAGAAAGAAAAAATTTAAATATATTTGTTTGATTTTTATTAAACATGTAGATATATATAAAATATGTATCTTTAAATATTTGATATATCTTATTAACTTTATAAAAAGTTTATTTTTTCTCTACTTTACATATATTAATTTTCTATGTGACAATACTAATAAATATTCTAAAATATTAGACCTAATCAAGAAAAAATAGAAATTTTAGATTCTACTCTCATTCCCCAATTATCTTAATTATCACTCTTTTTTTTCTCTGCCCATCAAATTCAGCATAAAAGATTCTTTCCCAAGGGCCTAAATCTGCTTTTCCAGCAGTTATTGGAATAATTACCTGATGTCCTAGTAAAAGTCTTTTTAAGTGAGCATCTGCATTGTCCTCTCCTGTATGATGGTGTTTATAATCTGGTTTAGTAGGAGCAAGTCTTTCAGCCCATTGCATTATGTCTTCAATAAGTCCATATTCTTCATCATTTACATATACTGCTGCAGTTATATGCATAGCACTAATCAGACAAAAGCCCTCCTTAATTTTAGATTCTTCTATTGCCTTTTCAACCTCTGTGGTTATAGGAACTATCTGTTTTCTTTTCGGAGTATTAAACCACAAATACTTTGTGTAGCTTTTCATTTTCTTCACCTACCTAAAATTATTTAATTAAATGTGGTTTTATATTTTTATGGATTGGGAAAACTTTAAGAAAAAAAAGTTAGACGCATTAAACTTTGCACTCAAAGCAGGAGAAGTGGATAATGCAATTATCCCTTTTTTAAATTTAATAAATTCTCAAGAAGGTTTGGTTAGTTCTTCTTCCTGTTCTGGGAGAATTTTAATTTTGAAAATAAAAAAAAGCAAAAAAGATGCAAAAAAATTTTTAGTCTGGCATAGAAAAATCACAATAAAAGAATTTCTTTCTATTCTAAGAACTTTAGAAAATAAAAAATTTTTTTGGTTAAGGGTTGAGCCATTTATCTTACATATTTTGGCAAAGGATTTAGAGAATGCAAAAAGAGTTTTACTTGCAATGAAAGCTGCAGGAGTAAAACGTGGTGGAATAAATTATATCTCTGATAAAATAACTATCGAAATTATGGGACATGGTCAACTCATCTTACCTCTTTATTTAGTAAAAAATTATTCCATGCTTGTTAAAACAGCAAACAAAATATTTGAAAAAAATTCTGCACAAGCTCAAAAATTTTATCTCGCTCTACAAAAAGTTTTTTCAAAAAATAAAGGATAACTTTTTATAGTTAAACTCATTTAACTTTTTATGGAAAACCGAACTATCGAAAATTATTGTAAAGCAATTATGTTTTTGGATAAGGGTCAAGGTGCAAGTTCTATAGATATATCAAAAAAACTTGGCATTTCAAAAATATCTGTTTCTATTACTTTAAAAAAACTCAAGGGTCAGGGTTATATCTCAATGCAAAAATATGGAAAAATAAAATTAACTACTAAAGGAAAAACAATTGCAAAAAAAATATTACAACGCTATGAAGTTCTTCTAAACTTTTTAAAAAGATTGGGTATAGAACAACAAACTGCAGAAAAAGAAGCCTGTGCTATGGAGCATGTTCTTTCAGCTCAAACTATCAAAAAAATAGAAGAATTTTTAAATAAAAACTCTTAATCAAAAACGATTCCCTCGCAGATAGCTCCTTCTCCATACAAAACTTTTATAATTGGAGGTAAAATTGAAACCAAAATAAATGCAAACAACGCTCCAACAATCATTGCAGTTGCCCAACCAGTTGCTTTTGCTCTGGTTTCAGCACTAGCTAGCTGTCCAGCTGCATAAGTAGCTGCTGCTGCAACTACTAAGAGCATAGAAATAGGAGGCAAAAGAGCATAAATCTCACCACAAAATTTTTTTATTTGAGTATTTAAAGACTCAATCGTTAGAGGATTATTAGCTACTATTAAAGAAAAAAATAAAAATATAAAAATTAAAAAATAAAAAAAAGACTTTTTCATTTTTTCACTCTTTTTAAACCACAAATTTTCTTTACCATAAAGTACAAGAGGTAGATCTAAAGTCAATACCTTGCGCTTGTGGATAAAATGCTTGA
>JAOAJF010000041.1:0-405 GCA_026414325.1 Microcaldota archaeon | reverse complement strand
ATAGAACAAAGACTAATTATTGGACCTTGAAGATCTAAAGTAGTGGCAGCATTTTCATTTCCATTTCTTTCAAATATAAAAAAAATAAAAAGAAAAAAAATTGTTTTTTTATCTTTCACATCTAATAATTCTTTGTTCATTTAGATTCCTCCATGAGATAGTAATTGTGTGTGGTCCAGGAGCAATACAGCTAAATGTAGCTGTTGTGGTTTGTCCTGGTGCTAAATTCACAGTTTTTAGTATTGTTCCAGATCGTATATATGCGGTATCTGAACCATCTGCAGCTTTAGCTGGAGCTGTTAGCTGTATTTCATATTTTTGACCTATTTTAACTACTTCTGGATAGTTTATTATTAATCTGCCATAATCACAGATACATGTTCCATTTATTGGCTGACAGTATTG
>JAOAJF010000040.1 GCA_026414325.1 Microcaldota archaeon | reverse complement strand
TTATGATAAGAGCGAGCCCATTCTGCCACTGGAGAGGGTAAAATACCAAAACCAACGACATCTGCTCCTCCTTCCATTAAACCAGCAGCAGTTGCACAATAAAGCAAAGGAGAGGTGAGACGCATATCTCTAGCAAGAGCAATAGCAGGCCTTTTCTTTTTTGTTAATTTTTTTGTAAATAAAGCAAAGCCATAGCCTAAAGCCATTGCTGCTTTGCCATCTAACTGGTCAAATAAGGCTCGCACACCATTTGTTCCTAAAGCCAAAGCCATAAAAATAAAAAATACTTTAACAATTAAAATATTAATGTTGGGGTTGAAAAAGTGCCAAAAGACTTTATCTGTGATTTACATATACATACAAAATATGATATAGGCTGTTCTCCAAATTTAGAGCTAAAAACAATTGCAAAATACTCTAAAATCAAAGGAGTGAATTTAGCAAGCACTGGGAGTTTTACACATAGAACTTATTTGAAAGAATTAAAAAATATTTTTTCTAAACAAAATGAGGAAGAATTTTTAGAATTAGAAGGAGTATATTTTTTACCAGCTACAGAAGTAAACAATGTATTTGAAGATAACAAAAAAAGAAGAATTCATAATTTAATAATTTTTTCAAATCTAGAAGAATGCGAACAATTCAATGATTTGGTAGAAAAAAAATCTTATCTTGGCTCAGATGGAAGGTTATGTCTAAAACTTAATTTAGAAGAAACTTTAGATTATATTTTCGAAGTAAAAAAAGAGGCTTTGTTTATTCCAGCTCATATCTGGACACCCTGGTATGGAATATTTGGCTCAAAAAGTGGCTATAATAACTTAAAAGAAGCTTTTGGTAAAAAAACTTCAAAAATATATGCCGTAGAGACTGGCTTATCTTCTGATCCAGCGATGAATTGGAGATGTGATTTTTTAGACAATTTAGCCTTAGTATCCTTTTCAGATGCGCACTCTCCAGAAAATATTGGACGAGAAGCAACAGTAATAGAATTAAATAAACCAAATTATAAAGAATTTTTTTATTCAATAAAAAACAATAAAATAAAAAAAACAATAGAATTTTTTCCTCAAGAAGGAAAATACTATCAAAGTGGATGTAGAAAATGTGCTATAAAAACAGAGCTGGAAAGATGCCCAAAATGTAACAAAAAAATAGCACAGGGGGTTTTAAATAGAATTAAACAAATTTGTGGAAATAAAAAATCAACAAGAAAAATAAAAAATGAATTTTGTTATGTTATACCTTTAAAAAAACTCATAGCTGCTGCCTTAGATAAAAATGAAAAAAGCAAAGCAGTAGAAGAGAAATATTTAGAACTTATTTTAAATTATAATTCTACTGAATTAGACATATTGGTTAATCTAAAAATTGAAAAAATAAAAAAAATGGATTTTGAACTGGGTTTAATGATTGAAAAAATGCGAACAGGACAGCTAAAAATTGAACCAGGTTATGACGGAGTTTTTGGAAAAATTCAACTTCTCTAAAACAATAGATTTATAATTTTTAATTATAAAAATAAGACTATGTCGGATAGGCAAATAGAAAAATCTACACTTGTTTTACAGACTACTTCTCCTGCCAAAGATATGGATTTAGAAAAAATAGTTAGCTATCCGACTTGGAGAGAGATGCTCTATGAAATGATTTATGAAAATGAAATAGACCCCTGGAACATTGATTTAGAAAAAGTAACTTCAGCCTATATTGAAAAAATAAAAAAAATTCAATTTATGGATTTACGTATTCCTGCAAATATAATTCTTGCTGCAGCTATTTTATTAAGAATAAAAAGTACAAGAGTTTTAGAATATGAGCAGCAAACTACTTTAGAAGATTTTGCTGAGCCATTGAGCTATGAGCAGATTGAAGCAATAGAACTTAAAGGCCGTATTCCTCCAAAAGGTAGAATTACTTTAGATGATCTGCTTTTAGCTATTGAAGAGGTGATGGAACAAACAGCAAAAAGAGAACAATCAAAAAAAGAATTAGAAAAATTTTTACCTGTTTTAGAAATAAAAATAGATGAATTTAAAGTAGATCAGGAAATGGAAAAAATATATCAAAAGATTAAAAAATTGTCCGATAGTTATGGCCTGGTTATGTTTTCTTCCCTTTTAGAGAGTAGAACAAAAAAAGATATTATCTATACTCTTATACCTCTTTTGTTTTTGGCTCAAAAGGAAAAGATTATTTTATTTCAAGAGACATTTTTTGGCGATATATTTATTAGACTAAATGGAAAATAGACTAATAGGGAAAGAAAATGAAGAAATCAAAAGTTTTTGTCTATATAAAGCCAAAGGGGCAAGAAAATCTTTCCACAACAGTAATAAAAACCGATAAACTTGGAAATATAATAAAGGAAGAGAGAATAGTTAAAGAAAAAAAAGATGAAGATATAGAAAAAGTAATAGAAAAAACAATAAAAACTCCAGAGATTAAAGAGAATACCCAAGAGAAAAAAGATGAAAAATTAGAAAAACAAAAAACTAAAATAGCTCAAGAACAAGAAGATGAAAAAGTTTCCTATTTTTCTTTTTTAAAAATTTTAGAGCCTAGTTTAAAAGTATATCAGCAGGTTTTTGTTAATTATAATTCTGAGCTTTTGAAAATGACAGAGGAGCAAGAGGTTAAAAAAGTAGAGCCTGATTATGAAATCGAAAAGCATGACCCTACACTTGTACTGGAGGCTGCTTTATTTATGGCAGTAGATGGCCTACCAACTCAAGCTTTAGCAAAATTAATCAATAAAGATAGAGATAGCACTGAAAAACTTTTATTACAATTAAAAGAAAAGTATATGCAAAAAGAGAGCGCTATAGAAATAACAAATGAGCTTAAGAATAAGTGGATTATGCGCCTAAAACAAGAGTATGCAAAACCTGCAAGACAATTTGCAACAGATGTAGACATTAGCAAGCATGCTCTTAAAACGCTTGCTTTTATTGCTAAAAATGAAAATATTACAAAAAGAGAATTGTTTAAAAAGTTAGGAAGTCAAATATATACTGACGTAGCCGAATTAGAACAAAAAGGTTTTATAAAATTAATACCATTTGGAAGAACTAGCAGAATAAAACTTACTGAAAAATTTAATCAATATTTTGGTATTTAAAAATTTTAAACGAGGGAAAATATGCCAACAAAATTAACAAAACAAAATTTTGAGCAATTTATAAAAGCAAAAAAAATAATTCTTGTAGATTTTTTTGCAACCTGGTGTGGACCTTGTCTTATGCTCTCTCCAATAATAGACCAAATTGAAAAAGAAGTTCCAGATATTTTGGTTGGAAAAGTAGATGTTGATCAAGAAAGTGAGCTAGCTGATAAATTTGAAATTTCTGGAGTTCCTACACTAATTCTGTTTTCAGAAGGAAAAATTTTAGACCAAAGAGTTGGATTTGTACCAAAAAATGAATTAATAAAATGGATTGAAGAGTATAAAAAATAAGAAAGTAAAAAATAAGAAAGATAAGAAAAATTAGAACAACTCAAACAACTTAAACAACTTAATTAGTCCATAAAGTCTTGTGGCTTTGGAACCTCTAAAGGAAGGCCCTTTCTTTTTCTAATTGATTGAATTGTTTTATCTAAAAGCTCTTTTGGAAGATTTTCATAGCCTTCGTATTCTTGATATGGAATAGCTCGTCCTTGTGTTGCTGAGCGCAAAGAATCAGAAAAACCAAACATTTCACTCACTGGCATTTTTGCTATAACCGTTGCCTGCTCTCCCTCCTGCTGAATATCTAAAACCTGCCCCCTCCTTCCTTGAACTATTGTGATTACTTCTGATAGATACTCCTGAGGAATTAGAAT
>JAOAJF010000003.1 GCA_026414325.1 Microcaldota archaeon | reverse complement strand
ACTTTAACCCGTTTTTATCTACTTTCTATACTTTTACTTCACAAGAGCACGAGTATCTTCTAAATATTGAAAGGAAATACCATGACTTATTTGTAAAATACTTTTCTCCACGTAGTCTAGAAGGAGAAGGAGCGTTTATAGGTGATAGTGGGTTATTTTCTTCAGATGCAGTAGACACAGCAAGTGGTGGGGGTAAAATTTTTCTTAGGGGCGACAATTCTTATGTTGGAATTGCAGCTCAAAAAGTAAAAGATACTATTACTGCTGCTGGTGCTGAAGCACAGAATCTTACATCCAAAGCAGTAAATATTTTCGATTTTCTAGTAAATTATTTTTATGAGAATAAGATTGACCAAAAAATTAAAGAAATACGCCTTAGTTCAGCAAACGTATATAGCAAATCTTTAATAGATCGGATAATTAAGGAACAAGAAACATCTAATTTACCTTTAACATTTATACCTGTAGAAGGACCACCTCTTCCTCCCGCTTCTTTTGCGGTTGATGATGCAAATCTTTTAGTTTATTATTGTGATACTTTGCAAACTAATGAAGATAAAAAAAGCCAACAAAAAGACCAAATAGGTGGTGCTTATATAAAAATAGGTGATCAATGGTTTCATGTAGTAAGTAACAATAATTACAGCCAAGGAGATCCAGCTAAGAATTCTCAGTTAGAAAAGTTTAATAATTTTTTAGCTGAAATGAGCCTCTTTTCTAATTCCTTGCAGATAGGTGTTCAAGCTCTTGGTGGAACAGATAAAAATGTAGATTATAAAAATCAAGTAAGGGCTGGTTTTGTTGGTTTTAAAATACCAGTTCTAATACAAGATTCAGCAGTATTTTCAAGTATTGATGCACAAGGAAATGTAGCTGGAACTTTTGCTAAGGTTTCTGCTGATAAAGAAAACGCAGAATTGTTAGCAATATCTGCTTATATGTTTAACAAAGATGCTGATTTCTTTGAACCTATTAGCAAACCTTCAGATTTACCAAAGACAAGGTCTGTTAAGAATGTTTTAGATAAGCATTCTTTTGCAATATCTCTTATTAATTTAGGCCATAAGTATTATACTGCAGGGTATTTTCAACTATATGGTGCTGGTAAAAAAATGAAGAACCATAAATTTCAAGAGGGAGGTTTGGGTTTTATTACTGATAATTTATTTGGAGGAGCTATTACTTATAATAATATAGACAAAACTCTTAATGTTGGGGGTTATGCTAGTAAACATTTTGCAGCTTCTTTAAGTCTAGACTTAAACAATAAAAAGCTAAAAGATAAAGTTAAAAAAGCAGATCTCCGTTTATCATTCCCAGGTAGTTATCTCTTCCTTCCAGATGGTTCAATCCTTACTATTTCTGCAAAGTATCCAACTTCTACTGATATATTTATAAGAAACCTTAGCCTTAAGCCCGAACAACTTACTAAGGAGTTAAACTCCTTAAAAGAAGAGATTGACAAATATATCCGTCAGGCTTCTCTTATGCATGAGGCGGCGAAAGTAGCTGCTCTAGAAGCTATCTCAATTAAGCTTGCATCTATTATTAATTCAAATTTTCATAAAGGCTTTTTTTCTGTTTCAGATGATATTTCAATTGATCTCTTATTTCCTGATGGTCTTAGAGCTTATCTCGGCTGTTCTAAAAATAAAGAAGGAAAATTAGGTTTAACTTTTTCTCTTCTAGGTGAAAGCAACAAATGGGGGGTTATTGCCACTTTGAGTGAAATGAAAGATTTTAAGACTTCACCTGCCGCTCTTGGAGGCAAGCTTTCTTTGGGTCTTACTAGTTTTGGCATCTTACTTTATAAAAGTGGAGAATCTTTTGGCGGTCAAATTGCAGTATCTACAAAAATAGATGATACCACTGTTGGTACTGTACTCTCAGGAGAAAAATCAGAATTTAGCATACCTGAAAGTCCTGATATATATAAGCATTACTCTTTTAGTGGAAATTTATATGTAAATGCTGATAATAAAGTGCTCTTTTACGTTACTGGTCATTATTCCAAAACCGATTCCGAATTTGATCCCTTTTCTCTCACTGCTTTTCAGATAGGGGCTGCTATAAACTTATCTGAGAAGTTTAGGTTATTTGGAAACTATTCTTACTCGAAAATAACGAAAAAAGAAGAAGGAAAGAAAGAATATGTTGATGTTGATCAAATATCTTTGGGTTTGCAATTAGGGGGTATCAGGGGTGGATACGCCACAGTTGGGATAAATTCAATTGGTCTTGGGGATTCTGAAAAACTTAACGGTTATGGACGTTTTAATCTTTTTTTTAAGTTAAGCATTCCTTTGTCTTTGTACTAAATCAACCTTCTCCACTTTTTTCTATTCATTTTGATTTCATCATTCCTTGATTCCTCCTTTTAATCTAAACAATTAAATAAATACTTTAGCTTTTTTAAGGGTTTGAGCAAAATTCAAAACCTTCTTATTTTTATTTTTTTGCTTTTTATTTATTATATGAAAAAATTATTTTTTTTACTTGTTTTTTTTACACTAGCCTTTTGCTATCAGCTAAATATCTCAGTTTTTGATCCAACAGGGGTTAAGCTTGTTGGTACAAATATCTCTGTCTACAAAGGCAAAGAGCTAATAAATTTTTCCCAAACTTCTCTCTATCAAAAATTGGGAGAAAAGTCACTAGCTTTAGCAAGTTTTGATTTAGAAAAAGGAACCTATTTTATTGTTATAGAAAGAGGCTACTATCAGCCAAAAGTCTATCTTGTTGAGCTAAACTCTGACCAATACTTAGAAGCAATTTTAATAAAAGAAAGCCAAAGCTACACTCTTTATGGCTCATTAAAAAATTACTCTAACTTCGAAGGAAAAACCCTTCGGCTAATAGACAAAAATGGCAAAGAGGCAGCAAAAACCAAAATTTATGATCAGGGATATTTTCTTTTTTCTACTCTCTATCCACAAACCCAATATCGTATTGTATTAGAAGATAATGAAAAAAAGAAATTTAGCCAATACTTTTCTTATCCTACTGCTGGGGCATATTATCTAGAGCTAGATTTACAAGATGAGCAACAGTTCCAAAAAAAGGAGATATTTTTTAGCTCAAAAAAAGAAGTTTTTGTTGGAGAGAAAATTTCTATTGTACTAAAATTTGGAGAGCAGCCTCTAACAAACAAAACAATAATTGCTATTTTGCCAACAAATCAAACAATTAATCTAACCACAGATACCTATGGTATTGCTCTTCTAAACGCTGCCCAAGAAGGCCAATACACTTTTATTTATGAAAATTATACAACTACTACTCTTGCAAAAAAAGTTATCCAAACTCCTTTAACAGAAGAAAATAAAACTACTCAGCAAGAACAAAAAGAAAAATCAAATCAACCAGAGCAAAACCAAACAATTTTTAATAAAACCACAAACCAGGAATTTGAAAAACCAATAATTCAGCCAAAGAAAACAACAGCAGGCGAGTTAGAAATACTTATTCTATTTGGCCTTACAACATTTATCTCTTTAGTTTTATTACTATTATTTTACTTTTTGTTTTCTAAAAATAAAAAATAAAAATCATTAAGAAAGATTTTTATGGGAATATTGGATTTTCTCTCTTCATTATTTTCAAAAAAATCATCCTATCAAAACATAATTCTCAAATGCCCTAACTGCAAAAAAGAATTTGATATCTCTTTAGAGCGCTGTCCACATTGCGGGGTTCATACTGAGCTCTTATTTAGAATAAAATGCCCATTTTGCGGAGAGCCAAACAATTTAAAAAATCAAAAATGCTCCAAATGCAAAAAACCCTTAACAAAAGAACAAGGAGATTTTAGCTCTGTTTATATCTGCCCAATTTGTAACTATAGAGCAAATTTTTTTATGACCTCTTGTCCAAGCTGCGGAACTAAATTCATTTAGTTTATAAAACAATGTTTATTTTATAACTACAATTAGGACAAATAGGCTCTTTTGTTTTTTCAAAAACATTTTTCTCTATAAAAAATCTATTTCTTTTTATTAATAGCAAATTACATTCTGGGCAATAGGTATCTTCTGCACCCTCTAAGCTAGTATTTCCTATATATACATATTTTAGCCCAATTTCTAAAGCAATTTTTTTTGCTTTTTCTAAAGTTTTAAGAGGTGTTGGCTCTCTATCTGCTAATTTATAGTATGGAAAGAATCTGGAAAAATGCAAAGGAATTTCTGGGCTAATCTCATAAACTGTTTTTGCTAATTTTTCAATTTCAAATTCCTGGTCGTTTTCTTTTGGAATTACTAAATTTATTAGCTCTAAGTGAATACCAGATTTGTAAACTTTTTTTATATTCTCTAAAACTGGCTTTAGTCTTCCTCCACAGACCCTGTAATATTTTTCATCCTCAATAAATTTTAGGTCTATTCTTATAGCCTCAAGAAGTTTTTGTTCTATTATAAAATCTAACAACTCTTTTGAAAAATACCCATTGCTCACAAATGTATGGAACTTTGCTGCACTCAATTTATTTTTTCTTGCTTGTACTATTGTGTCATAAGCATATTCAAAAAATATTGTTGGCTCTGAATAAGTATAAGCAAAACCATCAGCCTTATACTCTATTGCAATTTTCACAATCTCCTTTGGCTCAATATCCTCTATAATGTCCAGGGCAGTTTTTCCATGTTCTCTAACCCCCTGGCTCAAATCCCAGTTCTGACAATTTAAACATCTAAAATTACAACCAGGAGTTCCAAATGAAAGCACTCTTGTTCCTGGCTTAAAATGAAAAAAAGGCTTTTTTTCTATAGGATCGATATTTAAAGATACTGCTTTTGCCCAATTTAACGAGTAGAGCTTTCCATCAATATTTTTTCTAACTAAACAAAGCCCTTCTTTTCCAGGAGCAATTACACAATAATGCGAGCACAATCTACATCTAAGCAAATTATTTATAGGGGTATTTTTTATTATATTATAAAACATTGCTTCTTTAGTTGCCATATATTTAAGCAATTATTTGGATATTTTTATAAATATTGGTAAACAAATTTTATATAACAAATTTTATATATTGTATTTTTCAAGTGGTTTTATGGACTTGGATGAAAAAATAGCAGAGCAAATTGCAAAAAAGAAAGAAGATTATACTGAAGCTGACGAGGAGCTTTTAGCATTTTTAGAACAAACAAAACCAAAAATTTTAGTAGTTGGCACAGGAGGCTCTGGTTGCAATACTCTTACTAGAATGGCTGAGGTTGGGATAGAGGGAGCAACTTTAATAGCCATGAATACTGATGTAAGACACTTAATAAAAATGAAAGCAGATAAAAAAATTCTTCTAGGAAAAATGACTACAAAAGGAATGGGAGCAGGCTCCAACCCACTTTTGGGAGAGAATGCTGCTAAAGAATCTCAGCCAGAAATAAAAAAAGCTTTAGAAGGAGCAAACATGGTTTTTATTACCTGTGGTTTAGGTGGAGGTACTGGAACAGGCTCAGCACACATAATAGCAGAAACAGCAAAACAAGTAGGAGCACTTACAGTAGCAGTTGTAACTCTCCCCTTTGCTTCAGAAGGAAAAATAAGATTGCAAAATGCTTTAGAAGGTTTAGAAAAATTAAAAAGACAAGCAGACACAGTAATTGTTATTCCAAACGATAAGCTTTTAACTGTAGCTCCAAATCTTCCTCTTAACACAGCCTTCAAAGTTTGTGATGAGGTCTTAACCTCAGCAGTAAAATCAATAACTGAATTAATAACAAAAGCTGGGCTGGTAAATCTAGATTTTGCTGATTTAAGAACAGTGCTTTCAGGTGCAGGTTGTGCAGTTGTTGGAGTAGGTGAGTCTAGTCTAGAAGCAAAGCCAGAAGAAAGAGCAGTTTTAGCTGCAGAGATGGCTTTAAACTCTCCACTTTTAGATGTGGATATTTCTCAAGCTCAAAGAGCTTTGATAAATGTAAGTGGTGGAGAGGACATGTCCTTAAAAGAAGCAGAGTTAATAGTAGACACAATCTCAAAACGAATAGACAAAAATGCTCATATTATTTGGGGTGCAAGAATAGAGCAAAACTCGAAAAAAAGTAAAATACGAGTATTGGTAGTTATTGCTGGAGCAAAATTTCCAAAATATGACCTAAGTTATTTTGAAAAACAACAGTTTAGTTTTGAAGAGATGGATTTAGACCTTATTGGGTGAGCAAATGCTTTCAAATTTTGGGCTTTCAAAACTAGAAGAATTTAAAAATTTTATAGACCAGGAATTAAAAAAAGTTATTAGGGTTATAAAAGTTTCCACCAAACCATCTACTAAAGATTTCAATTTTTTGCTTAAGCTTTCAGTAGGGGGAATTTTTCTTTTAGGTTTATTTGGTTTAATAGTTTCATTTTTATTCTCTTTATTGGACTTAATTTAGGAGTGATTTTATGCCAATCTATAGCTATCGTGTAGTTTCTGGGCAAGAAAAAATAGTAATGGAAATGTTAGTAAAAAAAATAAAAGCAGAGAATTTGGCAGTTTATTCTATTATTCATATAGAAGATATGAAAGGCTATATGTTTGTTGAAGCAGAAAACGAGATGGCAGCAAGGGCTGCAGCAAACAAAATCCATCATATTAAAGGAGTTTTATCTAAAGAAATAGAGCTTAAGGATATCGAGCCACTGCTTTCATCAAAAATTAAACAAATATCAGAAAAAATTTCAAAAGGAGATATTGTTGAACTCACTGCTGGGCCATTTAAGGGCGAGAGAGCAAAAGTTTTAAGAATAGATGATAAGAAAGACGAATTGGTAGTAGAACTTATAGATGTAGCAGTTCCAATCCCAGTAACAATTAAGGCAAATACAATAAAGCTTAGACAAAAAGCATCTGAAGCAGAATAAATGGGGCTGCTGAGATTTGAACTCAGATCACAGCGTCCCGAACGCTGCAGCATACCAGATTAGCCCACAGCCCCTTTTAAATACTAATAAAATTTAAATAACTCAAACACACAAACAATAGCGAATAAATTTAATAATTACATTTCATAATTAAATTGTTATGTTTTTAGAACTAACTCTTTTATTTTCATTGATAATTTTATCTGCATTTTTTTCAGCTAGCGAAAGTGCTCTCCTTAGTTTAAGCAGAATAAGAGTTAGGCATATTCTAAAAACCAACCCCTCTTCTAAAAGAGCAAACTGTCTCTCTTTTTTAAAAAACAATATCGACAAAGTTATTCTCTGCATTCTAATTGCAAACAATATCTTAAATATCTCTTTTACAGTTCTTTCAACCTTTTTAGCAGTAAAGTATTTTGGAGAGTGGGCTCTTGCACCAATAGCAACATTAGCAACAATAATAATTATTTTATTCGGAGAGATAATTCCAAAAAATCTTGCAATTTTTTATAATGAAAAGATAGCACTCTTTGGAGCAGTTCCACTTTTTGTTTTATATAAATTGCTTTTACCGCTAACCATTTTCTTAGAAAAGCTTGTAAATTTCTTGTTTAGAAAAGACAAAAGAAGGGCTTATTTTTCAGAAGCAGAATTACGCACAATTTTAGATATAGGTGTAGAAGACAAAGCTATTTCAGCAGAAGAAAAAAAATTTTTCGAGCGAGTTTTGGATTTTAATGATACTTTGATAAAAGAAATTATGGTGCCTTTTTCTGAAGTGAAATTTGTAAGAGAAAACTTTACTGTAAAAGAGGCTTTAAAATTTGCAGCAAAACACAAAAAAGTCCGCTATCCAGTATTAGATAAAGAAAATAAGGTTGTAGGAATATTAAATATTAAAGATTTACTAGATCAAAACCCAAATAAAGAGATTAAAGATTTGCTAAAGCCTCCATTTTTTGTTTCAACAGAGAGCATTGCTTTTGATGTTTTTAAAATAATGCAAAAACAAAAAACATATCTGGCTGTTGTTTTAGGCCCAAACTCAACTTTTGAGGGAATAGTGACTATGGAAGATTTAGTAGAAGAGATTGTTGGCGAAATAGAGGAAGCTCCTTCTTCTGCCCCCACCCAAGAATATAGTGGAGAATTAGTTGTTAATGGCCAAACCGCACTTCATGATATTGAAAAAGAGTTTGGTGTTACAATAGCTCAGGCAGATTCTTTGGGTTCAGTTTCAGCTTTATTTCATTACTATTTTAAACGCCCTCCACTAAGAGGAGATAGAATTATTATCAATGGAATAAAATTAGAAGTAATTCAGACAGATCAGATGCAACATTTACAACAAATTAGAATAAGAAAGCTAAGCTAACAACTTAAAAAATCTAAAAAATTTTTTAGTATTCTAAATCCTTCAAATTTGTTTTAGATGCTTTAGCCAATATATGGTTTAATTTTTCCAAAACTATAGATTTTTTTATTTCTGTCATCTATACACCTCTTCAAACAATTTTTTGTCTTCCCAAACTTCTCCAGCTGTGCCAAAAATTATTTCTCCTAACACTCTAAGCGGCCTTATTTTAGAGGATTTGAGTTTTTTTTCAATCCATTTCATATTCTCACCTCCTCCTACCGCTTATTTATCCATACTTTCTACTATCTTGGCTAATTTAAATATTCCTCCATAATATTTTTTATTTTTTTTAAAAAAATAGGCTTTTTTTTAATTTTTTTAAAATTTTTATAAAATATCTTTAATTTCTTCTTCTGCTTCAAGGAGGTAAAATTAAAAATTTTTTTTGCGTAGTTTTTATATGGGCCAAGAGCTATCAAAAATCGATAAATATCTGATTTATTTTTTATCTTTAAATTGTAGGATGAAATTAACTAAAATCGCTAAGTTTTTAAACACCTCTCCAGCAAGAGTAAAGTACCATTATAATAATTTAATTAAAAATAATTTTTTTTACAAGTTTTTAACTTTAGTAGACTATAGGCGATTGGGTTTTAATGCCTATTCTATTTATTATAGGCTGAAAGACCAAACAGAGGAGGAATATGAGCAAATTATAGAAAAAATAAAAAAAATTCCTTCTGTTGCTGATATTTTAGAATGTGAAGGGGTATACAATTTTCATGTTACTCTCTTAGAAAAAAACATGTATAATGCAGCTCAAAATATTTTACTAATCAGGCAAATTTTAGAGAACCTTATAATAGATGAAGTTATTTTAATCTATCTTCGTTCAGAATTATTTGATAGAAAACTTTTTTTAGAATTAGAAAAAGAACAGAAACTCAAACACTTTAAGGTAAGCCAAAGAATTTTAATAATTGATGAATTAGAGGAGACTATAGAGCTAAACAAAGAAGAAGAAAAACTTTTAGCAGCAATAGCAAACAATGCAGAGCTTTCTATAAAAGAATTAAGTCAAAAAACTGGTCTCTCTCCTTCTAAAGTTGCAACAACACTAAAAAGATTAGAAAGAGAAAAAGTAATAAAAGGCTATATTGCAAAACTCAATCCAAATATTGAAAATCTGGAGTATTTTAGAGTACTTGTAAAATTAAGAAATATCTCCCCTTCTAAGAGAAATCAATTTTTAGATTATTTGTTTTCTCATCCTCAAATTTATCGCTGTCTTCTTACATTTGGAGAATATGATCTAACCTATGATGCTAGGGTAAAAAATATTGTAGAACTTAGAAAGATACTAAGTGAAGTTTATTCAAAATTTAGAAACGAAATAGTAAAACAAGATTGGATAAAAATATATAAAATAATTGCCTACACATTTTATATTGATGAAAAAAATTAAAAGAAAAATAGCGCTTTATCTAAGCAAACTAACTTCTAAAAAAGTAGATGAGATATATTTATCTATTTCTAAGCCAAAAGGAGGACAAGCTGATCTATGTTCCACTATTTCATTTTTATTAGCAAAGGAAAGAAAAACTCAGCCAGCACAAATAGCCAAAGAGCTAGAGGCTCAGCTTAAAGGAAAAATAAAAGAGCTAGATATAAAAGCAGAAGGGCCTTATTTAAATTTTTATTTTAACAAAAATTTTTTTACAAGTTTATTAAAAAAGGGCTGGAAATTTTCAAAAAAGAAAAAAACAATTATGGTAGAATATCCTTCAGTAAATCCAAACAAACCCTGGCATGTTGGCCATTTAAGAAATGCGCTTTTAGGTGACTCAATTGCTAATTTATATTCGTTTTATGGTTTTAATGTACTAAAGCTTGATTATATAGACGATCTTGGTTTACAAATTGCTCAATCTTTTTGGGGGTTTAAAAACTTAGCAGCTGATTTTAAAGCATATAAAAACAAATTTGATCATTTTGTAGGCATACAATATGTTCAGGTAGCAAAAAAATTTCAAGAAAAAGAAGTAGAAGAGCAAGTAAGACAAATTCTAAAACAAATGGAGCAAGGAATTCAGCCAACAAGTTCTCAAGTAAAAGAATTTGTTTATAAAGTACTAAAAGAGCAATATAAAACAGCTTACAATTTTAATATTTTTCATAATCTAATAGTTTTTGAATCAGATATAATTAGTTCAATATTTAAAGACGGAGTTGAAAAAATAAAGTCTTCTTCAATTTTGAAATTTCAACCCACTGGGCAAAACGCTAATTGTTGGGTTATAGACCTAAGTTCGGAAAAAGATTTTGCTAATTTAACCCAACCTCAAAAAGTTGTAATAAGAAGTGATGGGACTGCTACTTATATTGCAAAGGATATTGCTTTTCAGCTCTGGAAATTTGGCCTTTTAGAAGACAAATTTTTTTACAAAGAATTTGACTGCCAGCCAAACAAAGAGATAGTATTTATGACTTGTAGCTCAGGAAAAAAAATGAAATTTCCAGCTGCAGCTATTGTAGTGAATGTGATTGGAACTGAGCAGACCTATTTACAAAAAATTATTCGCTTCTGCCTCTCAGAAATGGGTTATAAAAAACAAGCAAAAAATTATATTCATCTATCTTATGAGCATGTTACATTAGCTGATAAAAAATTTTCAGGAAGAGAAGGCAGCTGGATTGCTCAAAATGGCCAATTAGGCTATAGTGCAGATGAGTTATTAGATGAATGCATTAAAGTTGCACTCTCTAATATAAAAAAAGAGCTTTCTATAGAAAAAAGAGAAGAAGTAGCTAAAGCAGTAGCAATAAATGCAATAAAATTTTGGTTTTTAAAAACTTCTCCAAATCAAAAAATAATTTTTGATTTTTCCAGAGCTCTATCTTTAAATGGTGATTCTGGTCCATACTTACTTTATTCTTTTGTTAGAGCAAAAAACATATTAAAAAAGGCAGAATTAAAACCAAAACTTTTTTCAGATTATGAATTTAATAATTTTGAAAAAGAATTTTTAGCTCAGGCTGCTTTTTTTGAAGAAATATTAGAACATTGTATAAAAAATTTTGAGATTCACCCTCTTTGTTCATATTCTTTAGAATTGGCTGAAAAATTCAACAGATTTTATGATAATTGCCCAGTTTTGCAATCTGACACAAAAACAATGCAAATGCGCCTTTATATTGTTGATTTTTATTGCAAACTAATAGAAAGCATTTTTAATATTATAGGTTTTGTTGTTGTAGAGGAGATGTAAAAAGGGTGAGCTAATGCAGCTAATCTCATTAGAAGAAATAGATGGTTCTGAGCCAGTCTCAAAAGCACTTTCAAAAATAAAAGAAACCGGCTTGCCTGTTTTGGTTTACTCTCAAAAAAAACTATTAGGAATAATAGAAGAAAAAGATTTTTCGTATAAAAAAGTATCCTTAGATACAAAAGCAAAAAACTTAGCAAAGAAAGTACCAATAGTTTCTGCCGATAGCTCTCTTAGCACAATAGCAAAAAAATTCTATTCAGGAAAAAACAAAATTATTTTAGTTGAACAAAAAAATAAAATAGCTGGTGCTATTGATAGGTGGGCCTTACTTTCGCTTTTATTAGAAGAACAAATTCTAAAAAATAAAAAAGTTAAGGACTATATGGTAAGTCCAGTTATTGCAGTAGCGCAAGATGCAAAAGTCTCCTTTGCAAATTCGTTGATGAAGCAGCATAAGGTTAGAAGGCTTGCAGTTGTAGATGGCTCAAAGCTTGTTGGAATAATTTCAATGTTTGATATTCTAAGTGCAAACATTGCTCAAAAAGAAAGAAAGCCTCTTCTTAGTACTAAAAAAACCGATATTAGAAATTTAGAAGTTAAATCCTTTATGAAAACAACAATTTATACTATAGGCCAGGAAAAAACATTAGAAGATGCTGCAAAAGAAATGATTAAAAATAAAACAACAAATTTAATAGTAGTTAACCAAAACAAAAACCCAATCGGTATTATTACAATAAAAGATATAATAAAAGAAATTGCACTTTCAGAAGAGGAAATCCCAGTTTTTGTCTCAAACCTTGAAAATGAATATAAAGAGCTGGTTGTTTCAAGTGTGCAAAACTTTGCTAAAAAATTCAAAAAAATTTTTTCTTTAAAACATTTTTCCTTACATTTTAAGAACGATGGCTCAAAAAAAGAAATTCAAGGAAAAATAAAAGCAAAAGAGGACATATTTATAAAAGCAGAAGGCTTTAGTGTGCAGGATGCACTCAACAACTTTTTATTTGAGCTAAAAACAATTATCTTAAAAAAGAAAGGGAAAAAAACAACTGAAAAAAAGAAATTAAAAGAAATTTTTGAGGAGGGCGAAGAAAATGTCTAAAGGCCAGTTAGCCATAGAATTTTTAGTTGTAATCGCCTTGTTTTTATTTCTTCTTACTCCAATCTTTTTATATGTTCAGCTTAATCTACAGGGCCAAAATTCTTTAGCCTTTCAGTCAAAAAATTTTGAAAGCTTTTCTCGTCTTGCACAGGCAATAAAAGCTGTGGCTAGTGCTGGGCCAACTAGTGCTATGCAAATAAAATTGTTTTTTCCAATAAATTCAAAATTAGGACTAAAAAATAAAGAAATTTTTCTCTCCTATCTAGCAGATGATGGAAGGACTATAACTCATCTTCATTCTTCTGATTTTGAAATTTATTTTTTGCTTCCCTCAGAGCAATTAGCCTCAGACTATGTTCTTGAGCTTCCTGCAGGTTATTATTATGTTACTATAGAATGTTCAGAATTTGGGAAAGTAAAAATAAAAATAAATTAGCAGGGTTTTTCTAAAAACTAAAAAAAGCCTCCTTTGAATGCTTTTTTAAAAATAATGGTATTTGGCCTATTTGTTTTGTTCTAATAAGAGGTTTTCCTTCACCAGCTTTTAGCAATATTTTTCCATCCAAATAGGCCTGCTGCCCTCTTAGAATTGTGCAATAAATTTTTCCCTTCAATGTTCTTTTCAAAAATGGAGACCAGCCGCATTTGCTAAAAAGCTCTTCCTCTTTTATCTGCCAACTAGCAGTTGGATCAAAAACTATAAAATCAGCAAAATAGCCTTCTTTTATCTCTCCTTTATAATAAATATTAAATACTTTTGCTGGACCAGAAGAAAATAATCTAACTGCCTCTTGTAATTTTAATTTTTTATTTAAAACAGCGTCTAATACTAATGGTACCATTGTTTGCACTCCAGGAAAACCACTTGCTCCATTTTCTTTGTCCTCTATCCTATGTGGAGCATGATCGCTTGCTATACAATCTACATATTTTAATTTTTTCCATAATTTTGCAACTTCTTTTTTATCTCGTAAAGGAGGATTTACATTTGCATATACTCCTAAGGTTTTAATATCTGCAGTGGATAAAAATAAATGGTGAGGACTAACCTCACAACTAAAATAATTTGGATATAGTCCTGGCAAATCTTTTGAAAGCTTTTTATTCTGGCTTTTTGCTGTTGATACTTCTGTTGCAGTTGTTAGGTGGCAAAAATGAACTCTTCTTTTAAATTTTCTTCCAAGCAAATTCACGTTTTTTACTGCTCTAACTGCTGCTTTAATCGAACGGATTTTATGATGCTCACTATATTTTAGCTTATTTTGGTCAATGGTTTTTTGATCTTCACAATGAACTAAAAAAGGCAAGTGTGGCAAGTATATTGCAAAATGCTTTTTTAAGTCCTCCTCTGTTAGAGTAAGAGGAGAGTTTGTTTTTGTTAAAAATCCTTTTAGTGAAGGTGGCTGAAGCTTTTTTATTAATTCAACATTTGTGGGGCTAGCTCCAAAATGAAAACCAAAATCACAGAGAGATTTTCTTGCAGCAATTTGCTCCTTTTCTGTGAGTGCACCAATGGTAATTGTTGGTGGAGAATTATAACAAGGCATATCTAAAATAGAACAAACTCCACCAGCTAATGCAGCAGCACTTCCGGTTGTAAAATCCTCCTTTGCTATCGCTTCAGGTTCTCTAAAATGAACATGCCCATCTATTGCTCCAGGTAAAATTATCTTATCTTTAAAATCTATTATTTCATCTCCATCACTATAGCTATAGCTATGAATTGAGTGAATCTTTTCTGACAAAATTTTAATTGAAGCAGCCACAAGCTTATTTTTTAGAAAGACTCTTCCAGATCTTATAATCATTTTCTCACCTTCCAGTTTTTAAATTTTTATTTTTCTTCCAGCTTTGTCTTTAGTAAATAGTCCAAAATCAGGCAATGCTAAAGCTTTCTGGCCAGAAATAGTTGGCCCATCATAACAAGAAAGCCATCCGTTTAGAGAGCAATGACCGCATATACCAAATCCACATTTATAATATCTTTCTATCGAAAGTTGCGAGGGAATTTTATATTCTTGGGCTAAAAGTGCAACTGCTTTCATCATTTTTTCTGGACCAGCACAATAAATACAATCGTATTTATTTTGTTTGATAAGTTTTTCCACAGCAACTAACACTGTACCTTTTAATCCTACTGAACCATCATCGGTGGTAAAAATAGTTTTTACTGCTTTATGCTCTAAAGGCTGCATAAGATATTGGCCCTCTCTTGCACCAATAACACAATCTACTTTCAAGTTCTTATTTTTCAAAAGCCCCTCTTTAATTAGAAATCTTAATGGAGCAAAGCCATATCCTCCTCCAACAACAAGCCAGCGCTTTCCAACATAGTCAAATCCTTTTCCATAAGGTCCTCTTACAAAAACTTCCTGGCCTTCTTTTTTTTCACAAAGGGCGTTTGAGCCAGGGCCTATTGCAGCAACTGCTAATTCAAATGGTTTGGAATTAGCAACCGAGAAAGGTTTTTCTATTCCTTGGTCTATCCAAACCATTACAAATTGTCCTGGTTTTGCTTTCAAATTTTTATCAAAACTAATATAACTAACATTTTTTGTTTCTTGTTTTTTTCTAACAATTACAAATCTTTTGTATGGACTAAGCATTTTTCTCCCTTAAGCAAATTTTATATCCGAAATTTTTTCAAAATTCATTTTTCTCATATATTCTATTAATTCTCTTTTGATTTTTCTAAAGGCAAATTTATAGCGATAGAGAGCAGAGCCTACACTTACTGCATTTGCTCCAGCCATAAGCATTGCAGCAGCATCCTCTCCGCTATATACTCCTCCCCCTCCGATTATTGGTATTGTGCAATACTCTCTTATTTGATTTACTGCTCTTAGAGCTATTGGAAAAATTGCCTGACCTGAAAGGCCACCATATTTATTTGTAAGTATCGGTTTTCTTGCCCAAACATCTATGGCCATACAAGGAATGGTATTAATTGCAGTTATGCAATCTGCTCCTGCATCTTGGCATTCTTTTGCTATCTGGCCAATATCAGCAACTGCTGCAGAAAGCTTAATAGAAATTGGAATTTTTACCTCCTTTTTTACTGCAGAGACTAGTTCAGCAGCAGAACTTGCACAAGAGCAAAAAAGTTTGCCTTTTACATTCGGACAAGAAGCATCTAACTCTATCATCACAGGTTTTATTTTTTCTATTTTTTTAGCTAAAAGCACAAATCTCTCCACACTATTTTCATATATCGAGACAATAACTGGTGCTGGGCAATTTTTAATAGCATATTCTAGTTCTTTTATTTCTTCTTCAACACCAGGATTGGAAAGCCCAACAGCATTTATCAAATAATATTTATAATCTAAGACTGTAGGATTTTCATGCCCCTCTCTTGGCTCTAGTGAGCAAGACTTTGAAGTTACTGCCCCTGCACCTTCTTTAGCAATTCTAATTAGCATCTCTTTATCAGTACCCTTTACACCAGATGCAAGAACTAATGGGTTAGAGAGCTTTATTCCACACAAAGTAGTAGTTAAATCTATCATTAATAACTATATTGAATTAAAGAAGTATTTAAGCTTTAAGATTCTAAAAATTTTTCAAATGAAGAGAAATAAAGCAAAATTTTTTAAATATTAGCTGAATATTTTTAACATGATGAATCCAGAAAAATATGTGGAATTATTTAAATCTTTAAACCTTATCGAAGTAGATTTTGATAGAAATAAAAGCTTGGAGCAAAATCTTTCCAGCTATCTTTCACGCCTATACGGTCTTAGCGAAAGCCAAGCCCTAAAAATAGCAAAAAAATTAAAAAGAGGGGGGATAGTTGCTTTAAACACCAATGGCTCTCTAAACCTTTTTCCAAATTCTTTAACAGAAGTATCTAAGCTATTTTTATCTGAAAAATTTTTAGAGATAGTTCTAAACCTTCATCTTGAGAAACAAGAAAATAAAAAAGAAGAAAAAGCTCAACCTATAAACCTCGAGTTGCAAGTTTCTCCAAGCAAACATTTAGAAGATATTCTAAAGGACCAAATAGTAAAACTATTAGATGAATTTTTTGAAGTAATAGAAAAAGATAAACAATCTGAATACAAAATAGTAAGAGAATTTGCAAAAGAAATTGATCAAAAAATACAAAGAAAAATTCAAGAAAAGAAAGAGCTAACTAATGATGAAATCAATGAAATAGCTGCATATTTGCAGAGCAGAAGAGCATACTATCAGACTTTAGAATCTGCCCAAATGTTTGCAAAAATGGATTTAAAATCAAAAAATCCAACATTAGCACAAACTGCCAAAGCAATCTTGGAATTAATTAACAACAAAAATATGGGTATAGAGGATATCCAAGGACTGAATTTTTATGTAATGCAACGCTCTAGATATGAATATATTTTTGAAAATGGATTTTTATATGCAGAAAAAGAGTTAAGAGAAGAGAAAGATGAAAATAAAATAAATCAAGCAAGAAAAATTTTAGGAATTTTATCAAAAAATAATCCAACTCCTCAAGAAATATTTGAGCTCGCTGCTTATGTAGATAGAAAAGAGTTTGAAGGCTCAGTAGAAATTATAAAAGATCTAATTACTAAAGAAGAAAATGAGGCAAACAAAGAGTATATTCAAAGAATCTTGCAAAGAATAGAAGAAAATACCCCACTTTCAATTTTAGATCTAACTGCTTTACGCTCTTACTATGTTGAGAAAATAACTCCATCCATTCAAGAAGGCTTAGCTCTATTAAAAAATCGGACAGATGAATGGGCAAAATCAATTTTGGACACAATAAACCAAAAAGGTGTTCTAAATCCATTCCAGATTCAAGAGATTTATAGCTTTATCAAAAAACAAAAAGCTTTGGAACAAGCATCTAGTACTGCAAGCCAGCAACAAACAGCTTCATTAGAAGAACAATTAGCAAAAACAAAAATTATAGAAAATTCTATAATCCAATCGGCAAAAGAGGAAGCAGAAAAATATCTTATTAACACCCTTCTTAAAAATAAAGTAACAAAAGAAGATATAATCGCACTAATTGAAAACATTGTTCATAAGGCTAATGAACTACAGGATGAGAACAAAATAGACTATATTTTAGAGAAAATAGAAAAAGCAGAAAAACAATTAAATTCTATTCAATCACTAAAAAGCGCAAAAGTACAAGAGAAAAAATACGCTTCTCTCTACTCTGAGCTAAAGGAGCTAGAAAAACAAATTTAAAACAAATTTAGCTAGAACTAAACAATTTTTCTTTTTTCTTTTTCTTATTTTTTCTACCCTATTTTTTAATTTAGAATATTTATTTTAGTCTGTTATTTTTTCAAACTTGTAGCCATAATGAATTAATCCTTCTGGCTCATCTCTTTTTATAACTCTAAAAACCATTTCTACCCTATCGCCTATTTCAACATTTTGGGTGTTTACAATTTGTGCACTAAGCATCGGTCCTTCATCTAATTTTACTATCGCTAAAATGTAAGGGGCTTCAAGCTCAAAGCCTGCAGGTGGAGCATAAACTTTAGTATAAGAATAAATTGTTCCTCTTGGGCTAAATTGATAGCGTTCCATCTTTCCCTTTCTTCTACATTTTGGACAAAATTTTCTTAAAGGAAAATATTTAGTAGAACAAGTTTTACAAATCGAGCCAATAATACAATATCTTTCTGGTATTCTTCTCCAGGTAATTGCTATATTTGTCATTTTTTCACCTCGAGCTTAAAATTTAGCAGGATTTTTCATAATATGAATAACACAAGTTGCACCTGAGCCTCCTACATTGTGGGTAAGTCCTATTTTTGCTCCTTTTACTTGTCTAGAATTTGCCTGCTCTCTTAGCTGCCAAGTTATCTCTACTGCTTGTTTTATTCCAGTTGCACCTACTGGATGGCCGCAGGCTTTTAATCCACCGGAAGTGTTTATAGGAATCTGACCTCCTATCTCAGTTAGAGAGTTCTCTGCAGCTGTGCCACCTTTTCCTTTTTCAAAAAATCCAATATCTTCAATTGCAAGTATTTCAGCAATTGTAAAGCAGTCATGAACCTCTGCAACATCTACATCTTTTGGCTGTAGACCAGCTTGTTCAAAAGCCTTTTTGGCAGCTATTTTTGTTGCTTTTAACTCAGTTAGACTTTCTCGATCATGAAGCGCTAATGTATCTGAAGCCTGAGCACTTGCAACTATCTCTATTGGCTGTTCTACTATTTTTTTTGCTTTTTCAAGAGGCATTAGAACTACTGCTGCTGCCCCATCTGTTATTGGCGAGCAATCAAAGACCTTTAGAGGCCAGGCAACTACTTTAGAAGAGAGAACAGTTTTTATATCAATCTCTTTTTGAAATTGAGCATATTTATTTTTTGCTCCATGCTTATGATTTTTTACAGCTACTGCTGCTAATTGCTCCTCAGTAGCATTAAATTCATACATATATCTTTTAGCCATAAGAGCATAAATTGCTGGAAAAGTAGCACCAAAAAACAATTCCCATTCCTCGTCTCCAGCTCCACCTAATGTACTAATTACATCTGGCCCAGGAACATCAGTCATTTTTTCTACTCCTCCAACAACCACGCAGTCATGTAAACCAGAAGCAACTGCCAAATAGCCCTGTCTGAGGGCAACTCCACCTGAGGCACAGGCAGCTTCTACTCTTGTAGAAGGAATTGGGTTTAGTCCCATCCAATCTGCTAACAATGCAGCAGCATGCTCCTGGCCTATAAGTGGCCCTGGAGCCATAGTACCACAATAAATTGCATCTATTTCTTTTCCACTAAGATTTGCATCTTCCAAAGCTTTTATTCCTGCTTCTAGTATTAAATCTCTAAATCCTCTGTTCCATTCCTCTCCAAACTTTGTCATTCCAACTCCAACAATAGCAACCTTTCTCATCTTTTCACCTATAAGGTTTTAATTTTTCTTTTTAACTTGGCATATGTTGCATAATCAATAAAAACTTCTCTTTTGTTGTAAAATTCGAAATTTTTTTTCACTCTTTGTCTTGCTTGCTCAATTTTATCTGTTACTGTTATTGCAAAGCTATCTGAACCAGCTCCAGAGCCAAAAGAAGTTAGCAATATCTTCTCTCCAGCCTTTGCCTTATCCAAAACAGCACAAAGGCCTATTAAAGAAGCTGCCGAATAGGTGTTTCCAATTTTTGGTGTTACTAGCGAAGGCAAAACTTTTTTTGGCTCCAGACCTAATTTTGCTGCAGCTTCAAGTGGAAACTTTCCATTTGGCTGATGAAAAACAAAATAATCAAAGTCATCTGCTCTATAACCATATTTTTCAAACAAACCCCCTGTGGCAGAAAGAATATGTTTAAAATAAGCTGGCTCTCCAGTAAATCTCCCTCCATGGCTTGGAAATTCAGCATGCTGCCTTCTCCAAAAGTCTGGAGTATCTGTAGTAAAAGAATAAGTTGCTTCAATCTCAGCTACCAAATTATTCTTTCCAATTATAAAAGCAGCTGCCCCTGCTCCTGCACTATACTCTAAAGCATCAGATGGTTTTCCTTGTGCAGTATCTGAACCAATTGCTAATGCGTACTGAGCCATATCTGCAAGTACTAATCCCATACTAATTTGAATAGCTGCAGTCCCTGCTTTACAGGCAAATTCCAAATCCGCTGCTGTTAAATCTGCTGTTGCTTTAATTGCTTCTGCAACTATTGAGGCAGTTGGTTTTACTGCATATGGGTGAGATTCTGAACCAACATATATTGCATCTATATTTTGGCTATCAATTTGTGCCATTACAAGAGCATTTTTTGCTGCCTCTACTGCCATGGTAGCACTATCCTCATCCAAATCTGGAACAGCTTTTTGCTCAATATTGAGGCTCTTTTTTATTCTCTCTCCATCCTCTCCCCAAACTCGAGCAATCTCCTCTGGCTTTATTCGATAGATTGGAACATAACAGCCATAGCCAACAATTCCTACCTTTTGCAAATTCTCACCTTTTTTCTATTTTCAACATTTTTAAATTTTTATTTTAGCCTTTATTTTTGTTTTTAAATTTATTTATTTGTTTTAAAATTTATTTAATGTTTGCCTAATTTTTTGTAGGTCTAATTTGGTTGTAAGAACAGGTATTTGCTCTTTTTTTGCTATTTTTAAGGCCAATTCATCTACTTGTTCAATTCCATGGAGCACTACTATGGATGGTTTCATTGGACTAACTCGTATTACTACTAACGGAGAGCGGCCAGTAGAAACCTTTGTAAAAATAAAGGCTCTTTCTGCCATAGAGCCATAAAGCTTGTGGTACTGATCTGTTGGCATTTCCATTATTATTTTTATTGAGTCTACTAAAGTGTAGCCATAGACTTTTTTTATTTTTAAAAGCTCATCGTTTGCAACAACTTGGGAATTTATTAATTTTGCAAAATCTTCTCCAGAAAAAGGGGAGGCAAACTCATGAGTTTCATAATATTGTTCTACCTCTGGATTAAGCGGAAGAGAGAGTTTAGAGAGCACTATGTTTCCTCTGCTTTTATCTATTTCAAAAAGAGCATCAACAAATCTTGAAATCACTCCAGCACCTGGAGATTTTCTTCTACTACTTTCATAATCTGAGATGGTAGAGCTTGAAATTTTTAAGTGTTTAGCTAATTCAATCTGGCTTATTTGAAAGATTTCTCGCCATTTTCTCATGGTAGAACCTGGATTTTTAGAAAGAGTTATCTCTCCAGCTATCTCAAATTTTAGTTTTTCCATTAATTTATTATTGCCTAAAAAGATTTAAAAAAATGTCGTATTCCAATTCGTCAAAAACCAAAATTAAGAAGTTTTTTTCTATAATCGAAGGCTTCTAAAGGCTAAAAGTTAATTATTTTTTGATTTAAATTTATTTATGCAAGCAGTGGAAAAAATAGGTCTAGTAGTAGCAAACGAGGATAGCCCAAATACAAATTATTTTCTTTTTACTCTAAATTCAGAAAAAGTAAAAAAAGGTAACTATGTTGTTGTTGGCCTAGAAAACAAAAAAATTGTTGGCCAGATTATTGAAATTTATTGGACCAATCGTTATTTTAAAAGCCATGAAATAATTGCAGATTTATCCTCAACAGGAGGAATTGAAAATTTTCCAACCGAGGCCTGGAGCTATGGTCTAGCAAAAGTAAAAATTGTTGGGCTTATAAATGGAGAAAAATTTGAACGCTGTTTTTTTCCTCCAAAATGTGGAGAGCATGTTTTTTTGGCTTCAGTAGTTGACTTAAAAAAAGTATTGAACCTTCCACAAAAAGGAATTTATTTAGGAAAGATTTTGCACCATGATATTGAACTTAGATTAGAGCTTTCAAAACTTATAGGAAAACATTTAGCAATTTTGGCAATGTCTGGTGCAGGTAAATCTTATTTTTGTAGTGTTTTGCTAGAAGAGCTTTTGGAATTAAAAAAAGAGGATGGAAGAATTGCAACTATAGTTTTTGATAGTCATCAGGATTATACTTTTTTTAAAAATTCTCAATATTCTAATTTAGTTGAGGTAATAGATGGCAAAAGCCTAAAACTTAATTATTTTAATTTAGGAGTAAATAAAATAGCAGCAATGCTTGATTTAGGCTCCAGGTCAAGATTTCTTTTATATAAACTTTTTAGATACATCAAACAAAAAAAGAAAAAAGAAGGCTGCCCAACTCCTACTTTCGAAGAACTTTTTGAAATGATAAAAAAAGACGAGGTAAATAAAAAAACTAAAGCAGCTTTATTAGAAGCACTGGCTAGTTTAAAAGGCTTTAAATTTATATCCAATAAGGATAATTTTCCAAAAGCTTCCTATCCAGCACCAGGAAAAATTTTAATCTTTGATCTTTCTTCTATTGATAGTTTGGAGCAAAAACAATTAATTGTACATTATTTTTTAGCAAAATTTTTTAATGCAAGAAAAAAGAACAAAATCCCACCTTCTTTAGTTATTATTGAGGAAGCACACAACTTTTGCCCAGAAAAAGAGAAAGCCTCCGCAGCACTCTCGAGAGATATTATAAATACCATCGCCAGAGAAGGGAGAAAATTCTTTTTCTGCCTCTGCCTTATTTCTCAGAGGCCAGTTCATCTTTCCACCACTGCTCTTTCTCAATGCACAAGCAATGTTATTTTAAGAATCACTAATCCAAATGATTTAGACCATATTGCAAAGAGCTCAGAGTCAATAGATTCTGATTCAATAAAATTTATCCCTGGTCTAGAAGTTGGAAATGCACTTTTACTTGGTGATTTTAGCCGCTTTCCAATATTCTTAGAAGTTAGAAAAAGAAAGAGCCAGGAGCAGAAAATTTCAAAAACTATAGAGCAAGAGGCAAAAGAATTTGAAGAAAAACAAAACCAATTAGAACAAGAGCTAAATCTTTATCTTTAGCTCTTTATACAAATCCTATCAAACCGTTTAATCCTAGCCCAATTTGTATCAATATATAAAACCTTAGAATTCTTCCTGCAGAAGTTAAAAGCAAATAATGCAAATAATTTACTTTTTTTACTCCAGCATAGAGCCCAACAATATCAAAAATAGGATTTGGAAAAAATGAAAGAATAAAGATTGCAGCAGCAGTGTGTTTTTCTAAAAAATTTTTCTGCAATTGGTAAATCGCTTTTATTATTTTATTTTTCTTAAGATCTTTACTTTCTTTTACTATATCCTCCAGCTCTTTTCCAAAAAAATAGCCTGTGCTCTCTCCAATTGCTGAGCCAATCCCAGCTAAGATTGCACAATAAATTGGGTTTAGCTTTAGGGAGAGAAAAACTATTGCTAATTGCATAGGTGCAAGAGGAATAAAAAGAGAAGCAGAGGAAAGCAAAGCTAAAAAAAATATTCCAATATAGGTCCAGCTCTGAAAATATTGAATAATTTGCTCAGAATAAATAGCAGTAAAAATAGTTAGAATTATAATAAGTATAATAACAGACAAGTGCTGTAAAAGCATAAAAAAATTACACATATGATTTATATAAATTATCTTTGATAGTTATTTCATGCAAGAAGATTTTGAAGGTGAAATCAGAAGAGATTTTTTTGGAAGAACTGCAATTATCACTCCTTCAAGAGCATTTCGGCCTCATGATTTTGTTCCAACCAAACCAACAAAAAAACAAGACCCTTCAAAATGCTTTTTTTGTCCAGGCAATGAAAATTTAACTCCACCTGAAATTGATAGAACTACTTTAGAAGGGCAGAGTGTTTGGCTAAATAGAGTATTTCCAAACAAATTTCCAGCAGTGAGTGAAAACTGGGCAAAGGCCTATGGCTTTCATGAGGTTTTGGTAGAAACCCCAGATCATTTTAAAACTCTTTCAGATCTTAGCACAAAAGAAATCTATTTTTATCTAAAAATGATTCAAAAAAGAGTTTTAGCTAGATCAAAGAACAAAAAATTAAAATACCCATCAGTATTTAAAAACGAGTGGGAGGCTGCAGGAGCATCCTTAGAACACACTCACACTCAGCTTGTTTTTTTACCTTTTGTTCCAGACTATGTAAAAATACAGCAAAAGGTTCTTTCCAAAAATTGCCCACTCTGCAAAATAGCTAAGAATAAAAAATTTCCACAAATTTATAGTAGTAAAAATTTTTGGTTTTTAGCCCCTTTTGTTCCAAAATATAAATTCGAAACCTGGATTTTACCAAAAAAACACATAGCTTCTATACTCGATCTAAACGATGAGTTATTAAAAGAGCTTGCAAAAATTTTGTTAATAGCTATCAGGACTCAGGATTCTTATTTGGGCTATCCTCCTTACAATATTTTGTATCATTTTGCTCCTTATAGAGTAAAAAATTTTCATTTTCATATCTCTCTAACTCCTCGTATTGCAAAATGGGCAGGATTAGAGCATCAGACTGGAGTAATTTTAAACTCTGCTTCTCCAAATTTGGTTGCAAACGAATACAAATTAAACCTAAAAGCCGAAGGGATCGAGGATGTATGGTAAAAAAATTTTGGACATTTTAAAAAAGAAAAAAATAGAAATAGGCGATGAAATTAAAATTTATTACAAAGACACAAAAAAAGAATTTAGAGGCATTTTACTTCCAAAGCAGTTGGGCTCTGATCCAAACTGTATTGTTCTAAAACTCTCTTCTGGCTACAATATTGGTTTAGATATTTCTGGGGCAATAATAGAGAAAATTTCTTCTTCTGCTGTGGTAAGAGAAGTTGAAAAAAAAGGCCTAAAAAAAGAAGAACTACAGCAAGAGTATAAAAACTCTTTTGTTTTAGTAGGTGCTGGAGGAACAATTTCTTCAAAAGTAGATTATCTAACAGGAGCAGTTGATTCAAAATTAAATCCACAAGAAATTGTTGAGCTCTATCCTGAGCTAAAAAGATTCGAGCCACTAAAAGCAAAAAACGTATTTAACCTACTTTCAGAAAATATTTCTCAACCAGAATGGGAAGAATTAGCCAAAGAAATAAAAAATATTTTTGATGATGGAGCAAACGCAGTAGTTGTTTTACATGGTACTGATACTCTTTGCTATACTGCTGCTGCACTAAATTATGCTCTTGAGGGATTAGCAAAGCCCTTGATTTTATGTGGTTCTCAACGCTCTTCAGATAGGCCCTCTTCAGATGCAAGGCAAAATCTGTTTTGCTCTCTTTTAGCTGCTGAAAAGAAAATAGCAGGAGTTTATGTTTGTATGCATGCAACTTATTCAGATGATTTTAATTATTTGCATCTAGCAACCAGAGTGAGAAAAAGCCACAGCAGTGGAAGATGGGCCTTTAGATCCATTGGACTAAGACCAGTTGCAAAAATCTATTTTAAAGAAAAGCAAGTGGAGCTAAATCCAGAATTTGTTCTTCCAAAATTTGAAGAAAAACAAAAAATAATACTAAAAAACAAGTTTAGCCAAGCTGTGCATTTAGCTTGGGCCTATCCTGGTCTAAAGCCAGAAGAAATAAAACATTGGGCAAAATATGATGGGGTGGTAATAGCCGGCACAGGCTTGGGCCATTTACCAATTTATTCTCACCAACAAGAGCTGCACAAAAAAGTTATCTCTGAGCTAAAAGAGCTTATAGCAAGCGGTGTTGTTTTAGTTATGGCCTCTCAAACATTAGAAGGACGAGTAATGCTTCAGACTTATTCAACTGGAAGAATTTTGCAAGATATTGGAATAATCGGAAATGGTTGCGATTGGTTGGTTGAAACTGCTTTTGTAAAGCTTTGCTGGGCTTTAGGCCAGAGCAAAGACCCAAAAAAAGTAAAGGAGCTTATGCTAAAACCAATAAATTATGATATTAATCCTTATTCTAGTCTGGAGGCTTTAGAGCAGGAGGAATAAAAATGCGCTGTGGGCTAGAAATCCATCAAAGAGTAGAAGGAAAAAAATTATTTACTGCAACTCTGGCTCAAATGCCAGATGCAGAGATCGAAAAACTTCCTTCAATTAAATTTTTCAGGCAGCTAAATCCAGCTGCAGGAGAGCTGGGCCAGATTGATAAGGCTGCAGTTTATGAATCAAAAAAAGCCAAAACTTTTTTTTATATCGCTCCTTTTAAAAACTGCTCTCTTGTTGATATGGACGAAGAGCCACCTGATTTAATAAATCAAGATGCTTTGATTTATGCACTCTCTTTTTCCAAATTTATTGGTGCAAAAATAGTAGACGAGATTTATGTTATGAGAAAAATAGTAGTAGATGGCTCAAATGTTTCTGGCTTTCAAAGAACAGCACTTGTTTCTTTAGGTGGAGAAATTAAAGGAAGTATTAATGTTCCTATTCAAACAGTTTGTATAGAAGAAGAATCTGCAGGAATTTTAAGCCAGTCTTATGATTCTACTAACTATAGGCTTGATAGGCAAGGTATTGCGCTTATAGAAATAAGTACTGAACCAGTTTTTCTAAATTCCTCTGATGCAAAAAAGGCAGCTTTACAAATCGGCCAGCTTCTTAGACTGATGCCTCTAACAATGCGAGGGATTGGCTCTATTAGGCAAGATGTAAACATCTCTGTAGAGGGAGGTGCAAGAGTAGAAATAAAGGGTTTGCAGAATATAGAGCTTTTAGAGCTTTTAATAAACAATGAAGTAAAAAGGCAGACTCAGCTAATAGAGATTTTAAAAGAAATAAAGAAAAGAAAAATAGATTTTTCTTCTATTTTAACTAAAGATGTTAGTAAAATCTTTGAAAATAGTGCTTGCAACATATTTTTAAATGCTCTAAAAAACGGAGGAGTGGTTTATGCTCTAAAAATTCCAAAGTTTAGAGGCTTGTTAGGAACAGAGCTTTATACAAATAAAAGATTTGCAACAGAAGTCTTAGATTATATAAAAGCTTACTGTCCACTAAAAGGTTTAATTCATTCGGATGAAAATTTAGAAAAATACAAAATTTCTTCTTCAGAGCTTAATCAATTAAAAAAGGAGCTTGAATTAGAAGAAGAGGACTCCTTTGTTTTAATTGCAGAGAAAAAAGAAATTGTGCTTTATGCTATAGATTTATTAATTGAAAGAATAAAACAAGATTCCTTGGTTTCTGAAACTCGTAAAGCTAATGAAGATGGCTCTTCGAGTTTTTTAAGACCTATTGGCAGTTGGATGAGACTTTATCCAGAAACTGATTTAAGACCAATTAGTACAAAACCTTATTTAAAATCATTAATAAAAATAGTTCCTTATTCAGAAAGATTAGCAAAATATGAAAAATTAATTGGAAGGGATTTGGCTTTACAAATTCTAAATTCGCACAATCTATTTTTATTTGAAGAGTTTTTAGAACACGGCTTAGAGCCAAAGCAGAGTGCAATAGTTCTTGAAAAACATTTGGTTGAATTTAGGAGAGAGGGTTTAGCTATAGAAAATTTAACAAAAGAAGTTTTAATAAAAGCTCTAAGGCTTTATTCTCAAAAAAAGATTAATGCTTTTGCATTAGCTGAACTTTTGAGGCAAGCTTTGCTTTCAAACAATTTTGATTTAGAAGAATTAGTAAAGCAAAAAAATCTCTATCAGCTAACAGAAAAAGAAACTGAAAAGCTTTTTGAGCAAGAAGGAAGAGATATTAAAAAATTTATGCAAAAATATCGCCTTATAGCAAATATGGATTTTTTTAACAAAAAATAAACTTTATTTTTATTTTTCTGTATTTCTGCCTTCCTCCTCCTCTTCTTCCTCTTCGATCAGATAAATATATTTTTTATTTTCTTCAAATTGTTCTTTTCCATACCAATAGATTTCCAAAATATCTTTTGAATAAGCCAAATAATGTGGATCTGAGCAATGCACTTCTAAAGTAATTGTTTGATTATAAACTTCTTTTAATTTTTCAACAAATTTTTTCATATCTAAAGTTCCTACTCCTAATGGCAAGTGGTCGATTTGTTTTTTTCCATCATGTAAATGCACATGCGCAATATCTTTTTTAAATTCCTCAATTAGCCCTACTACTCCAGCAGAAAAATAAGTATGAGCATGGCCTGCATCCAAAGTAATTTTTATATCAGTTTGCTCTAAAATCTCTTTATACTCTTTAATTTCTAAAGCCTCTTCATCCACAGTTTCTAAACATAATTTTAAACCAAAATTCTTTGTAATCTTTTCAATAGATTTTAGAGTAGAAAGCGTTCTTTCAAATCTTTTTTTTCTTGCTTGGCAGGATTGTGGCAAGGTTAGATCAGGATGAATTGTAAGTATCTTTGCCCCCAGCGTAGTTGCAATATGAGCAGCAGCTTCTATCTCCTTGTTAGTTGCTTGTTGAATTCTTTCATATGGATGGGCTAGATTAAAATACCAAGGAAGATGAGCTAGCAGCCCAAGATTATAACTTTCTAAAGCATCAGCTATTCTCTTTTTGTTTTCAATTATTTTTTTAGGAGTTGCTGCAGGATACTCTATTGTAAGTTCAAAAAATTCAAAATTTAGTTCTCCAAGAAAATATATTTGTTCAACTAAATTTTTATGAGGATTATTCATTGCTCCAACAATCATTGCACCACCCTAAAATTACTTAGACAAAATTTTAGTTGCAATCTCTTTTAGTTTTTCTATTCTTTTTTCTTTAAGCCCAATTGTTAGAAGCTTTTGGGTTGGTGTATTTACAAGCTCTTTTAGCAAAATTATTTGATTATTATGAAGCTTAACAAACTCTTCTCGTTTTAATCCTTTAATTAAAGTTATTGGATAGAGTTTATTTTCTTCAATTCTTTGCTGAATACTTTCATGCTTTGGAAAAGACCAGCCTAAAAGCTTTAGTCCAACACAATCAGCATATTGTATTACATCTCCGCTAAATTTTGTGTTTGTTACAAGCCAGCAGTTATCTATATCTGGATTTACTTCTTTTATATCCAAATATCTTGCCCAGGTATAGAGTGCAGATTGAATGCTGCATTTTATATGAGGTGCATTATGAAACTTGCACTCTATTATTATTTTTCTTGTTTTGTTTTCCTCTTGCCTTGTAGCAAAAACATCTATCTCATGTGTTATACATTTTCCTGCTAAAATTATTCGTGTTTGAGTCTGATAGTTTCTTCCCTTTAGCAATGCTGCTATAAATGTTTCAAAAGGATAACCATCTGGGCCCATTTTTATTAAAGCATTTTTTAGACCAAATCTTGCTGCTGATTCTGGTTCTAATTTGTCTAAAGCCTCAAAAGCTAGTTTATAGATTTGTTTAGTGCTTATATTTGGTTTTATCTCTTGCTGAATATTATCAATTACTTCTTCTATTAATGGATAGGAGGCCCCAGCCCTTCGCAGCGCAGTTCTTATTTTATTAAAGTCTAGTGGCTCTAAAGTTCCATCAGATTTTTTTACTAAAATTTGCATATTTGTTTTTGTTTGCTAATAATTAAAATTTTTTTGCTTAAAGTATTTGTTTTAAAATTAAAATAATTCCAATTATTGGAATCTGATGAAGCAAATATATGCTAAGGCTATGTCTTCCCAATATTGCAAAATATTTTTGAGCCCAAAGCTCTTTTTTTGCTAAAGAAAATTTTTTTTCAATATAAATTTTTTTTCCTAAAAACATTCCTAAAAAAACTAAACCAATCCAAGGAAAAATAGAAAAATAGTCTAAAGTATAAATAGGATAGCGATAACCTAAAACAAAGAGCAAGATATTATTAGTTTCTATGTTTTTTATGATAAAGCCTATTATTATTGACAAAATTGCTAAAATCAAATTTATTTTATCAAATCTTGCAAAGAAAGAGCAAAAAAATACTGCAAAAGAAATAAAATGGATTATTCCCCATATAATCCAACCTTCTGGATAGAAAATATAGCTAACTAAAGAGATAAGTAAGGCAACCAAAAATAATTTAGCCGCCCTAGTAAAATATTTTTTTGTTAATTCTAAAAAAGGAAGATTTTTTACTCGCTCATAGCTTAAGACTAAAGAGGCACCAACAATTATTATCATTAATGATGCAGCCCCTCTTCCAAGTAGAGCCAATAGCCCTACATTTGGATCAATGCTTGTAAGAGAAAAAAAATGTAAATCAAAAAAAATGTGATAGAGCACAACAGCAGCTATACCAATTCCTCTAAGAGCATCAAGCTGCTCAATTCTCATTTTATCCCTTATTTAAAACCTGGATTAATTGCCAATGGATTTTTTTATTTGCTGCAACAAAGCTTGTGCTATCTAATGTGTAAGGTGAGCCATCGATTTTACTAACTTTTCCTCCTGCTTCTTGGATTAGCAAAGCCCCTGCAGCAATATCATAGGGCTTTATTCTAAACAAAACAGCTGCATCTGCATAGCCTTGTGCAACATAGCCAAGCTCAAAAACAGCTGCACCAAGATGGCGAATATGAAAAACATTTTTATGAAGCTGCTCTAACTTCTGAAAAGTATTTGCTAAATTCTCTCCTTGAGCATAACAGGCTAAAACCATAGCCTGGTTCAATTCCCTATTAGAGACTTGAATTTTTCTTATTTTTTTTATAGTATTTTTTACAATTTTATACTCGTAAGCTCCAGCATCTTTTTTAGCAAATAAAATGGTCTGCAGCTTAGGATAAGAAATTGCCCCATATTCTAAAATAGAATTTTTTGCATATGCTATACTCACTCCCCACAAATCTAAGCCATAGGCATAATTATTTGTACCATCTAATGGGTCTACTATCCAACAATTTTTTGCAAACAAGTCTTCTTTATTTCCAATATTTTCTTCAGAATAAATTTTATGATCAGAAAAATTCTTTTTTATTTGTTTTATTATTATTTTTTGGGATAGAAAATCAGCACTTGTAACCAAATCCCTTAAGCTTTTTTTATAAACTTCTTTTTTTTGTTGCATTTTTAGAAGCTGTTTTGAACTATAGACTAAAGACTCAAAAATTATTTTTTGAATTTTGTCCATACTCTTATTTATAACACAAGGTTTTAAATATAATTCTAATAAATATTTTTTAGTGGGCTCGTAGCTCAGTTTGGATAGAGCGGCAGCCTTCTAATTGTTCTAAGAAGAAAGCTGAAGGTCGTGGGTTCAAATCCCACCGAGCCCGATTTTCTCAAGAAGAAAGAACTGTTAAAATTTTTTTCTCATAGTCTTTTAATCCAACATATTGTTCATTTTTTTTATAGTAAATATCCCAATCAGAAATTATTAAAATTACGTCATAGCAACTTTTTTGCTTCTGCTCCTGATAACAATAAAGTAATTTATTTTTTAGTTTTTCTAATTTTCCTACAAACTGGCCGTTTTGTGGCTCGAATAATTCTGCTCCATCTAAAAGAATAAGCTGCTCTGAATTATTTATTTTGTTTTTATCTATTGCTACAACACAATGGCCTTGGGTTTCATTTTCTAAATAGCACACAACATAAAAATAACTTTCATTTAGCTTCAAAGTCGGATAAGAATAAGAATGAGGCATATACCAGTAGCTTTCTGAAGCCTCTCTTTTTAGAGGATAAATTACAAATATACTGTCTACTTTAGGGTCGTATTTAAATAGCTCTATTGTTGCATTTATTTTTGATTGCTTTAATGTGTTTAATAAGGCTTTGAAAAATAAAGAATAATCCTCGCAATCGCCACCCTCTCTATCTATTGTTTGTTTTACTGATTGTAAAAAATCTACCTTGCCTAATTCACTATCGTTTTTGTATTTTATAGAAATTGCAGTATTTTCCATCAAATGGCTAATACAGGCTAAATTTAATTTGTCTTTAAAAACACAATCTTTTGTTACTCGCTCTATTAATATATCTGACTTCCAGCTATATTTTTGCTCAATAGCAGAATTGTTTTTAAACCATTTTACTGATTCGTTTAGCTCCAAAAGCAAATCCAAATATTCTTGTTTTATTTTTCCAAACTCTTGCTCTTTTGTTTTTAGATTTTCTTCAAGATTTTTTAGCTCTTGCTGTTCTTTTTCTAATTCTTCTTTAAGCTGTTTAATTTCTTTGTTTTTTCCTTCTATTGTCCCATCTTTTTGCAAAATTATACGCTCCAAATGCTCATTTCTTTCTTTTAATTTATCAATTTGATTTTGAAGATTTAGTAGCTCTATTTTAGCATTTTGTTTATAATTTTCAAATTCTTTTTTTAATTTTTCAATTTCCTGAGCCTTTGAATTATTTTCAAAAAAAAGAAAAAGAGCTAGGGCAACTATCAAAAGAAAAAGAATTTTTAAAATCTTCTCCATCAAAATCTTTAATTCTAAAAAGTTTAAAAAGTGTTTGTTGCTCTTTTTTAATGCAAAGCTTTATATTCTTTTTTGTACATTTATTATAACACAAAAAAAAGTGTTATTTGGTGGTTTATATGGGTAAAAAATTTTTAACAAAAAGAGATTACTTTTCAATCTTAAAAGAAATAAACTATACAGGCAGTGTTTCAGAACAAACAATCAACAAAATATTTCACAAGCATCCATTATTTAGCTCTTTAGATGAAGACCAAAAAAAAGAGGTTGCTGTTAAATTTTCTATAGATTTAACTAATCGCTTCAGAGATTATACTAACTTTAATCCCTATAATGTTTGTGCCAATTTCTTAATGGCTGATAGAGGGCCAGAATTTTATTTTTCATTATTAGAAAAGGAAGAGAAAATAAAAAAAGATTTAGCAAGTGCTGATTATCTCTCTAGTCTAAAATTGAAAAATGAGTTTGGATATATTCAGAATTTAAAAAAAGCATTTAAAGAACTTTCAGAAAAACTTTTAGAAGAAGAGCAAGCACTTGAAAAAATTTCAAAATCAACCAAACTTTCCTTTATATTATTTCTTAATTCATCTAAAAAATTATTAACTCCAGTAAGTTTATTGCTCAATTTAGGAGGAATTTTATGGCTTTATTTAGACCCAACACAATTAGTTAATGATCCTTTATTTGGCTTTGGCGTAACTGCATATATTCTAGTAAACCTCATGGCTATAGGTACTTTTGTACTATCCTCTAAAAATGAAGTTATTTTAGAAGAAAACAGAAAAAGTCTTGAGACTATTTTTAAATTAAACATTGAAAGCTCTAAAAAAAAGAGCAACTAAATTCAACCCCCTAAAATCTATAAATTTTTTTTATTTTATTTTTTTATGTCTGAGCTAAAAACAAAAAAATTACCAATAGCTCAATTAGTTAGGGAAGTTAAAAACAATCTTAAAAATATTTTTGAAAATTTAGAGTATAGCCCAAAGCCTTTAATTTATGATTTTAATAATAAAGATTTTCCAAAAGAAAAGCAAGCTGCTAATATTAATAAATTAATTTTTGAACTAAACTCTCTTTTTAATACTAATGGAATTTACCTGGATTATATTATAATAACCAAAGCAAGAATTCTTTTTGGAGGAAAATTAGATAAATCCCACTCTCTTTTTCACAAAGTTCTTTTAACTTCTTTTGAAGACGAAGAACAAGAGCTTAAAGAATTTGTTAAAAAATTTGGCTATAGCTGTGCTGTTTTTTGGGAGACTTACTCAGCAAAATTTGATATAGTTCTTCTAAATTTAGAAAAACTTTTTCCATTTTTAGGGCAAAGCAAAAAATAAAATTGCCAAGGGCCGGATTTGAACCGGCAACACATCGGTCTTCAGCCGATTGCTCTCCCAGGTTGAGCTACCTTGGCTCTAAAAAATAGCTATTGAATTAAATATAATTTTTGTGGCAATATTTTTATATCATTTGTTTTATAATTATTTTGTGGAAAAACTACAATTTAACTCAACAGCAGAATTGCCCATCCCTTCTAATTTATTTGATCAAATCATTGGGCAGGATGAAGCAGTTCAAATAGCTAAAGTAGCTGCAAAACAACGTCGCCATCTTCTTCTAATCGGACCACCTGGAACTGGAAAATCTCTAATAGCACAAGCAATTGCTCAGTGCCTGCCTCCAGCAACAGAAGAGATTTCTGTTTTGCACAATCCACAAAAGCCAGAGAGACCATTTTTAGAAATCAGAACAAAGGATAGCATAAACCAAAAGAGTTCAATACAGCCTCCAAAAAAGCTTTATCTCAAGCCAGAAGAAGTTCCAAGTTTTGTAAGCCAAAAATTAGGCTATTTGTGCAAATATTGTAAAAAAATTTCAGACCCAGAAGTAGAAATTTGTCCATTTTGTAAAGTTCAAAAATTTAAAAAAACTTATCTTGGGCCTTTTGGAGATATGCTTTATTTAGGGCCTGGAATAAAACGAGAAGACAATGTTTTTAGCTCTCGTATTATAAACAATAGAGAAGATTTGGTTGTTTTTAGAAGATTTAATAAGGACTTAATTGAGCTTAGTGAGGTAGAGGAGTATCAAAAAGAAAAAAATTTTGAAAGAAACATAATTGTTCCTCTGGATAGAAAATTATTTGTGCAGGCAACTGGTGCTTCAAAAACAGAGTTATTAGGAGATGTTAGGCATGACCCATATGGGGGCCATCCACAGATTGGAATACCTCCTTATCAAAGAATTATTGCTGGAGCAATTCATGAGGCTCATGAAGGAGTGCTTTTTATTGATGAGCTTGTCTCTTTAGGAAGATTACAGCGCCACATTCTAACTGCAATGCAAGAAAAACATTTTCCAATAACTGGAAGAAATTCTTCTTCTACTGGCTCTTCTGTTAGAGTGGATAGAGTGCCTTGCAATTTTATTTTAGTATCAGCAATTAATTTGTCTGATTTACCAAAAATTATGCCACAGCTTCGCTCAAGAATTGCTGGGGAAGGTTATGAAATAATTTTAAATACTGTGATGGAGGATAATCTAAAAAATCAAAGGCTTTTTGCACAATTTGTAGCTCAAGAAATAGTAAAGGATGGAAAAATTCCTCATGCTTCTTTAGATGCAGTATATGCTTTGTTAGATATTGCAAAACAAAGAGCAAAAAAAATAGATAAACAAAATGGTATAAGCCTTAGGCTAAGAAGCATGGTGGGTTTAATTAAAGCAGCTGGAGATATTGCAAAGTATTTAAACTCTCCATTAATAGAAAAAGAGCATGTTTTAGCAGCAGTGCAAAAAAGAAAAATTGCTGAAGAGCAGCTTAATTTAAAATATGGAAGTTTGTATAAGGCTTCTTTGGCTGATTGGGATTTTGATCTCAGTCCAGCTTCACAAAAAGAAATAAATTAAATAGAAACATTTTTAATCTTTTTTAGACACAATTATTATTAGGTGAATATATGACAGAAGCAAAAAAATTATTTAAAATTACAGCATATGTTTTGGGAGGAGCAGCTTTAGGTTTTGGACTTTATAAAACAGCTTCTAAACTAATAGAAAAATATCCAAAATTCAATATTGATTTGTCTAACCTCTGTTCTATGACTGATGATAAATTAAGTGTTTTTAAAGAGCTTGATAAATATAAACAAAAAATTGAAAAACAAAAAATTTAAAAATTTAAAAATAGTCTAAAAGTTGGGTTTGTTTATGAGCTCAAAAATTTTTCAAAATAAAAATTTATTGTTTGTTCCACCTTCTTTAGCAGCTTCTTTAGCAAATTTATTATCTCCAACAGAGGCAGAAGGAAGACTTCCTTCTAAAAACTCTTTTTTTACTCAAAATTTGGGCCAAGATTCAACCATTATAAAAAATTATACTCCTAATGTAACAGTTTTTCTAAAAACAAGAACTCATTTTTTTGACATTTATGTAGATACTCTAAGAATTTTACAAAGATTTAATTATAGTTCTACACAGGAAAATAAAGTTGATTTATTTGAAGCAAACACAAACTTAAAATACCTTGCATTTTTATCTATAGGAAAAGACACAACCTTAAACTTAGTTGCAACTGATCCTAAAACTAGTCCATTTGATACAATAAAAATTAATGGAAAAAAAATAAACCTAATAACTAAAAAAGGAGATGTAATTGAAACAGATTTACAAAGTTTAATTAAAGTAAAAAAAATAAACAACAACCTCTATCAAGTGGAATTTGGCTTTGAAAAATATGGCTTTAGCCCAGCTGATACTACAAAACTAATAAATATGATTATAGATTTTGGAGAAGTTTATGAAAGGCACCTAAATGCAATCATAGGAGAATTTAGAAAAGATAAATTAGAATTTTTAGCTTATGAAGGAAAAAACCAAGG
>JAOAJF010000039.1 GCA_026414325.1 Microcaldota archaeon | reverse complement strand
TTCTAATAATTCTTTTTTGTTTTTTACCCTCTCAAAAATATCTAAAAATGTATCTAAAAAGCCCCTCACTTGGTTCTTGCTATATTCTCTATTTTCTCTTTTCATCTCCCTTGCTATTTCTTCTGCACGGCCATTCTCACCAAACAGATTTTCATTTTCTAAATTCAAATCCATCACCTCTTTTCCTCCGATTTATTCTCTCTATATTTTAATATATAGAGAATTAGTGGGACTTTTGCATAAGAAATATATTTTTCCTCCAAATTAAAAAGTGCCTCTTTAAAAGAGTCAAACTTTCTAAGTTCTTGTTCTCTATTTTTTTTCAAATTATATTCTTTTATCAACAAATTAAAGATAAATGGTCTATACTGCTCCTTTCTTTTTCTATCCAGATTTTTTATTACTTCATATTCCTCTATCAAATCATAAATATTTCTAATCAAACTTGTTCCTTTTTTTGTTTCTTCTTCTTTTGGAAGATTTTCTTCAATCTGTTCCACTTTTTTCATTATCTGCTCAAGTGTAGGTAATTCCTTACTTTTTTGTTGCTCTTCTCTTATTTGGCTTTCTTTAGAAAGTCTTAAAGGCTGATCAAACATACCTATTGAATTTTTGTATTCTTTAGCTAGTTTTTCTTCTTTATCAACAATCCAACTAGCTGATTGAATTGGATAAGATGAATCAGTTACTGTAAAGCCAGCAGATAATGTTCTTCTACTTGCAGTATATATCCCATACTCATCTGATATTTTTTGAGCTATTTCTAAAGTGTGGTTCCAAGAACCAACTAAAAATAAGTCATCTCCTCCAGAATAAACAATATAGCCGGGATATCCTTCCTGTTTTTCAGCACTAGTATCAGATTTTACAAAGTCAGATCCACTATATTGTTCTAAAATATTATTTAGTTTACTACAGAAAAATATTTCTACCGCCCTGCTACTAAAGCAATATGTAGAAAGGTTCTTAATTTTTTCAAAGTAATTTCCAAGATTATCTGCATCCATCTTTAGCCAACCTAAATATTTAGCAGAATTTTTCGAAGCCATAACGTCAAATTCTTTTTCACCCCAGTAGTTTCCAACCATTTCTAATTCAATTTCCTTTATTTGGCCTAATCCCTCTTTAGCTAAAGCTGTGGGAGTATTTACATAAATCTTAGTTATTCTGTCTTCTTTTTTTATTTCCATCTCGTTAGTTATTTCATTTAAATCTCTAAAGCTATAGTAGACTCCTAAGCCAACTATTGGTTCAAAAAATTTCTCCACATCCATTTCCTTTACAATCTCTGATTTTATAATACGATAATAGCTATTTGCATTCTTATTTTGATAGATAAGATGCAAATTGTAGCCTATCTCATATTCGATAAAACAATTATAGCATCCTTTGATTTCATCCCCCTTATTGGTTACCTGCTTTTTTCCAATATCAGTTACCTCCATTTTTCCAATATCATAAACCTTTTTCATCGGCTGCTCGCATTGCTCACATTTTTCTGTTCCAGAATACTCCTTTAATAGCTTATCTCTATACTCTTGATCAGAAAAAATATATTTTGCAAGCTCATTTTTTACAATCTCAAGCTCTTTTTCTATCTTTTTTGATAACTCTTGATACCTTATCATCAAATCCAATATGGTTGCTTCAACTAATGCTAAGTTTAGCCTTAGTCTTCCACTATATTGCATAAAAATTTTTTTGTTTATCTGTCCAATTAGTTCCTTAAGTGAGTTTCTATTTTCGGCAGTGTTCGGTACTAAAAGAAGAATTCTTCCACCACCTTTTTGTAAAATACAGATCTGGGGCAATCCTAATTCATATATTATTTTTTGTGCTACACTATCTTCAATTAATCTTAATAAAAATGACCTTCCTCTAAGTTGTTTTGCTCTATATTGGCTTTTTGTACCTTTTCCAGACCAATAAACATAATTTTGAATTCCAGAAATATCTCCAGCTACTAATAAAAATGGTTTTCTTTCATCTATTAATTCCTTTTCTTTAAATTTAGATGGCTCTACATTTTCACCATAATTTTCTTTTAGATCTTCAAGTACTTTGAATGCCTCTAGTGCAGTCCAACCAGTTTTATAAAGAGCAAGAGAATAGACTGCTGTAAGTTGCGAATGATCTAAAAGGGAAATATCCGGCTTAGAGCCAGAATATGCTGTAGCTGAAGGTATACACCAGGCATATTTTTTAAACAGGTAAAATAAAATAGAAAAACTTAAAGAAGGAACAGCCACCTTTTGTAATTCAACAGCTTGTGCCTCTGTTTTGAAGTTTTTCCACAGTAACTGGTATTGAAATTGATTAGATTGGGTATTTAAATTTTCCCCTCTAATTACACTAGCTTTGGAAATATCACTTAATGTAAAATATGACAGGTTTTTTAACCCCACCTCTTGATCAAAATCTTGTGAAAGCGGATTTATCAACAAAGAGGCAGCTAAGGAATCCCCCATAAATTCTTTTCCCTCTTCTATTTGAGTCTCGTGGTTTTTTTCCTCTAATCTATCTCTTTCAGATGCAGCAATCCAATCCGCTAGGCACAAAATTTGTAAAAGTCTATCATCTTTATATTGTTCAGATTTATGGTGATTTTTAATTAGTTGTTCTATTTTTTCTTTTTCCGGATAGACTAAAATGGTGTTTATTTCTTCTGAGCCATGTTCTGAATGTGTCTTCATTTTACTAGCTGGCTCCAGTCTTTGTCTAAACTTTCCTAAATCATGTAAAAAAGCTGCCCAAACTAATATTTCCTCTTCTTTCATTACCATTTAGTCACCCAAAATCTCTAAAATTTCTACTCCTCTTTCTTTTAGTTTAAGTTTTCCATCAATCTCTTCAAAATATCCAAGTTTTTTTAATTGTTCTAAGAGATCTGCATCAACAATTTTAAGTATCTCATTCCAAGACTTGTTAGATTTTTTAATTTCCAATAATGTTTGTCTTAGCTTTATAACATATGTCTTTGGAATGGGAATTAGCGGAACTTCTATCACTTCATAAGTAGAGGGATCTGGAAAACAAATTTCATCGAAAATTTTTTTATTTTCAGAATAAAATTTTTCAGGTCTATCTGCTTTTGCTAATTCTTTTATAAGTTCCCAATGCCTTTCTAATTTTTCATTAATAGCTTCTACAGAGTAACTATGAACATGTAATGCTATATTAATTCCAGCTATTTGTGCAACTGAATAAAAGCCAACTATCTCTGTTTTTCTACCACCACTAAGTAAAGCATAAATTTCTCCAATTGGCTGTCTACCTCTTATTTCTTCAACTAACTTAATAAGGTACTTCATCAACTTTATTATCACCTTTTTATTTACCACGTCTTCTTCCTTTAGCTTATGTTCATAAACTTTTATTGGAAATCTATATCTTTGTTTTATTGCTTGCTCTATCAAAATTTTTCCTGCTAATACTTTCTCATCAGAAGAGACAATTAGGTGTAATTCTCTAGGAAGCTGTCTTGCTCTATTTAAATAATCTAACACTTCTGTTACAACAGGAGGTGATTTTCCAAGGGTACAGATCAACGCATATGGCACAATATTCACCCTATTTTTCTATATTCACAAATCCAAAACCATAACTATTTTTTTCTCCAAAGCCACAATCAAGGGCAAATTCCAATATCTCTTTTTTTTCTTTGCTTAGGTTTTCAAATTCAAATTCCCAAATGCTTCCGATAACTAGTACATCTTTGTTGTTATTGATAGGTAATTTAGTAGCAACTGTTTTTATCAGCTTTAATTTTTCAAAAATTGGAAATTCTTCTAGTTCAGTGTTATAAAATAATTTATATTTTTTAAAGATGTTTTCTTCTAATTGTTTTAGAAAACAACTAATCGGATAGTTTGGCTTCCAATATTCTACTCTTTTTTTGTCTTTTAAATTATACAGAAAATAATTATTTCTGGGTATCCTAATAACTATGGGGG
>JAOAJF010000038.1:4316-4560 GCA_026414325.1 Microcaldota archaeon | reverse complement strand
GTTAAGGACCTTAATTTTATACCAATATTTGCCATCATAACAATAGCTTTCTTTTCCATTTAAATCTACAAATACAGGATTTTTGGACGTTTCTGTATTAATCTCTACTATTGCTTTTTTTTCAGTAGGGTATCTTTCCATGCTAATATTCATAAATTTAAAGGTCGTAGTTGAATCAATTTCATGTTTCTCAAAAGGGTTCAAAAAATCAGTTATCATAATACTAATAGGTTCTTTTTTTGGA
>JAOAJF010000038.1:0-4306 GCA_026414325.1 Microcaldota archaeon | reverse complement strand
AAAAGAGTATTGTCTAGGTCAAAAACTAAAGCCTTAAACTGAGTTTTCATAATTTATTTTTCTTGTTTGAGTTTAAAAAAAGTTTTCTATAGGTGGGATTGGTACACCGACAAATGCGGCTCCAACCCACCTCCCACTTTCCCCTTTGTGGGGATTTAAATATAGAACAAAAAAATTTAAAAGCATTATTTTTGATTTTTAGCTATTTTTTTGTTTTTCTTGTTCTATTTCTAAAATAGCTTTTGCAATATCATAATCTGCTTTTTTTAGAGCTTCTAATGCTTTTTCGCGGCTGCAACCAGTTTGCTGAACAATTAATTCTAGTTCTTCTTCTTTTACTATGGGCTCTTTTTCTATTTTTCCACTAATTTGATAGGTATTTTCCCCTTTGTAATTTATCTCGATAACCTGAGGTTGAGTAATAATTATTTTGTTGCTAGAGGTCTCTATAATAACTCTATTAGCTTCAATATTTTTGCTCTCTATGCCAAATTGTTTTAGCATTTTTGCAAGTTGTTTTGGATCTAAGTTAGGCCCAAACATAAATCTACCTTATTTACTTTAACATCAAAAAGTTATAAAATGTTTTCGAGTTTATTTTTTTATGCAAAAGCAACAAGTAGATAATTTAATTATTTGCCCAAAATGTGGCACTCCTCATCTAGCAAATGCAAAATATTGTACAAAATGTGGCTATATTTTTGTTTCACCACATAAAAAAATTAAAAAAGAAACAACAGCAGCTAAATCTCAAGCTATAGAAAAAAAATCAGCATCTATAAATCAGACTTCAGCTGCTGCAATTGAAAATATAACTAAAAGTATAGATAAAAAAATAGTCTGCCCTCGTTGTACTTCCTCTTTTTCCTCGCAATTAAAACGCTGTCCAAAATGCGGCTTTAAAATAAAATAAAAAAAGAAAAAAAGAAAAATTTATTCTTTTACCAACTCTATTTTTAGTGTTTTTGTCTCTCCATTCTTGTAGCTTATAAAGATTATATATAGTCCTTCAGGTAATTGGCTAAAAATTTCATTTAGGTTTTGTATCTGACCATCAAAAACTCTTCTGCCTAATATGTCGGTCACTACTACTTTATTTACATTTGTCCAATCAATCTTATCTGAACCTTCTTTAGAAACACCTTTAGAAACATCACTTGGTTGTTGAGCCTGCGTTATTTCTCTTTGAACTGTTATTTTTGTCATGTTGTCATAATTATTTGGATTTATGTTCAATGTATTTTTAGTAGCGTATCCAGAAGGACTTTCTGTGAAGTTGTATATTTTTCCATTCGGATCTCCTAGTGCTACTCCTTGGTATTCTCCTTCTAAATTAAAAACATGATAGATCTTAACTCCCTCTTCAGTTTTTTCTTCAATTACAACACGCTCTCCAACTAGCATAACCTTTACTAAATTTGATACTTGAGCTGTACTGTCCTGACTAATTCCAGAAAGCACATAATTTGGTGTTATTCTTTTTAAATAAGTGCCTGTGCTGTCGCTGGTCATATAACCTAGCCAAATATTACCTAAACTATCCTGTACTACATATATTTCCTTTAAATTTGCATCAGTCAGCTTTTTATCTTTTCCAGGTACGTAAAATGAATAATTAGATGCAATTTTCAATACATTTAGAGTATCTTTTTTGCCATTTTTTTCTACTTCTAGTGTATCCTTGCTAAATTTATACTCAATCTCTTCTGTTTGATTTTGATTATTAGCCTGGCCAAGATTATTTATTTGTACTTCCAAGTTAAGTGTATCATTATTTTGCAAAACTTTTCGAACTTTTAATACTAGACTATCTCTCTTGTTCAGATTTTTATGGACATTTTGACCTCCTAAACCACTTATACGTACAATATCTACCTCTAATTTATTGCCTTTTTCTTTTCCAATACCATATACTTTTATTGTATCTGCTAGACCAGTTTGAGTTTTTTGCACTATTATAATTTCCTGATACTTTTCTATCTTATCTTTAGCTATGAAAAAGCCATTATTTATTTTCACTGTATCTACGCTTTCGTATTTTTGCTTAGCATATGCACTTGTTGCTGCAGATGTTAAACCAACTATTTTAAGCAAGTTATTGTAGACCTTTTCCATTTTTTTCCCTCCAAAATTATTTTCCATTTTCTATAACTATATATGTTAAGAAAAGTTTTTAAACCTTTGTGTTTAGCTTTGTAAAAAAATGTTTAGAAACAAACTAATAAATAGGTGATTTTAAGAAGCAAACCATTCCACCAAATGCTTCTAATTCTTTTCCACCTTCTGATTCAGAAGAAAAAATATAGACTTTTGTTTTCATGTTTTGTAGTTGTTCAAGAAGTTCTTTTATTTTTGTTTCATACACCAATTTGTCTAAGAGCAGCACTTTTAGTACGAGATTATTCTCTGTAGCCTTTTTAATATTTTCATAGCCGTAAGTTATTTTATTCGAGCCTTTTGCAAGCAAAGCTTTAAACTCTTCTATCTGTTGCAACTCGAAGGCGACCTGTTGCTGTTGAATAACTTTATTTATAATTCCTTTTTTTAGAAGTTCAACTACTCCACTTCTTTCTGCATAAGAACAATGTTCTAAAATAATCTTAGAAGATAATTTTTTATTTTTCTCTTTTATGTACTCGAAAAAATTTTTTGCTTCAAAGCCAGGGCCTGCTACTAAAAGTGAGAAATTTTCTTCTTTTATTTGTTGTTCTATTCTCTCTTCTATTTCTTGATAAATTTTTTGTTTTTCTTTTACATATGTTTTGCTGTCCAATCTTTTACTAATTTTAAATTCTATTTCCCAGCTATATTCTATTCCAAAACCTAAAATTTTTGCAAACAAAGCTTTTTTTTCATCTATAACTAAAATGAACAACTTCGGTCTTTTGCTCTGTTCTATTGCTTGCTTAATTCTTTCAATATGATAGTCTTTCCAATCTTTTATTATCTTTATCCAATATCCAGGTTCTAGATCAATTGTATGATATGAGCCTAATTGCAAATATTCCAGCGGTTTTCCATCTAAGATTTTTCCACTTATTCTAAGATGTGAGCTAAATTTTGAAAACTCTACTTTTTCTACTTCTAAAACTATTTGCACCTTTTTCTTTTCTTTATCGCTTTCTTCTGTTGCTTGATAAGTTCTAAAACTAATAGCTTCAACTCTGTCTCCTTTTTCGATTATGGTGCTAATATACCAGAGATCTTCAACATTTTGAGCTAAAAGTGTAATCAAATTTTGAGTTTTATCTTGTTTTAAAATTTGCATAATACCACAACAATCCTATCTAATTAAAACTCATTGGCTTTATAAAATTACTAAATTACTACATTAATAATTCTTATACTTCTAAAAACTGGGCTAAAACAAACCACATTCAAACCAGTAATATACTAATTAAATTAGAGAGTAGACAATTTAACTTTCTTTTGCAGCAATAAAATCTTCCACCATTTTTCTTGCAACTTCATCTGGATATTGCTTTGGAGGATGTTTCATAAAATAAGCGCAAGGGCCTTCTAGTGCTCCAGCTATTTTCCTATCCAGTGCTATTTGAGCACATCTTATGGCATCTACACTAATTCCAGCAGAATTAGCCTTATCATCTACTTCTAATCTTAACTCAATATTAAATGGAATGTTTGCCCACATTCTTCCTTCTATTCTAATAAAACCCAATTTTGTATTTGATAAAAATGGTATAAAGTCAGATGGTCCAATATATATTTTATCTGGAGGTAATCTTCTTTTTAATTGGCTTTGCACTGCTTCAGTTTTTGATATTTTTTTACTAACTAGTCTTTCTTGTTCTTTCATATTTAAAAAATCTGTATTTCCCCCAACATTTATTTGATAAGTTTTATCTATTACAGCACCCCTATCATCTACTAATTTTGCTAAAGTTCTATGAACAATAGTAGAGCCAATCTGAGCTTTTATATCATCTCCGATAATTGGTAATTTTGCTTTTTTAAATCTTTTTTCCCACTCAGGATCAGAAGCAATAAATTCTGGAATTGCATTAATAAATGCACAATTTGTTTTAAGAGCCATCTCTGCCCAATATCTGGAGGCCTTTGCTGCTCCAACTGGCAAATAAGACAAAATAATTCTGGCTTTACTATTTTTTATCTCTTCGATTATTTCTTTTTCCAATACTTCTAGCGGTCTATTTTTTATTGGTTTTACTCTGTCTAAAACATAAATTCCAACACCATCTAAAATAGGTGCTTCTCTTACTACTACCTCACTATTTGGCATTTTTGATTTTTCTATCCACCTAACTTCATTAGGTGGTGCATATGT
>JAOAJF010000037.1 GCA_026414325.1 Microcaldota archaeon | reverse complement strand
CAGTTGAACCTACCCAAAATCTTTGCTTTACTGTGTAGCTAAATCCAGAAGATTGTTTGTCTACTACATTAACTGGCTTGAATGGTAAAAATTTGTCACCATCTATTAGATAGAGTAATTCTTTTCTGTCTGTAGATAGAGGGGCTAGTCTTAATGGAGAGAGAATATTGTTAACATCGTTTGCATTGGTTGAAGAATATCTCTCACCACTTCCAGAACTAACTCTGTTTTGCAATGTTCTGTCAATTGTATCAGTGATTAAAGTTTTAAATTGGTAGGCATTTGCTAGCTGTCCAGGCACAACAATCTCAATCAATGCCTTTTTGGACAAAACCTCACAGGTTCCAGAACCACCAGCAGTAGTTCCTGTAGCAGAACAAGTGGCAGTTCCAGATACAGTTGCAGACAATGTTGAGCTCTTGTAGGCTTTGTTTGCCAACACTGCTGCAATGTTTGCTGCTGCAATACCATCAGAGATTTGTGCCTGAGATCCAACTACAACCTTAGCTGTTGGCTGTCCGTTTGGGTTCACAAGCTCGATGTTTTCATACATCACGCCTGCTGAGACCACACCAGAGGCCAACAACATGGCTGAAGCTGCTATTGCAGCAATCTTTGATGCGTTTACTCCTTTCATTTTTTCACCTCAAATTTTTTCCCTGTTGCCTGATTGATATCCGATGGGGCTAACTATAAAGATTATCGGCAACAGGATTTAATTGCCCCATTCTAACTTTTTTGCTCCTCAAAATCCAACAATTGAAGGATTTTTTCATAGGTAATCTTAAAACAAAACCCTAACATTTATAAATCTTACTCGGATATATAAACTTTTTTTTATAAAAAAAATATTAAATGTTGGTAATTGCCGAAAACAAATATCAACAAATAACGAAAATTTTTTCTATAATTAATTATTAATTTAAAATTTTAACTTATGCTTCTTTTATATTCTTGTTCAAATTTCTTATATAATAATAATTGTTCTTCCGAAACAGAAGGCTTTAGAATTTGAACCAAGCTTAGTAAATGTTTTTGCGATATTGGTATCAAAGTATTTTTTGCTCTACTTTCTCTAATAGCAAGCCTTTTTGCCTCCTGAATCAAATTTGCTAAATCTGCTCCAGAATAGTTTTCAGTCAAAGCAGCAATCTCTTCCAGATTTACATCTGAAGCTAAATTTAGCTTTGAGCTATGAACTTTTAAAATTTCAAGCCTTGCTTCTTTATCTGGCAGAGGCATGTAAATAATTTTGTCCAATCTTCCTGGACGCAAGAGAGCACTATCTAATTTATTTGGAACATTAGTAGCACCAATAATAATTACTGGTTTGGAATAAGAGGATTTTATTCCATCCATCTCAGCCAATAGTACAGAAAGAACTCTCGGCCCAATATCGTCTGTAAAAAATAAATCTCTGGAGCGAGCAATTGCGTCTATTTCGTCGATAAAAATAATGCAAGGAGCATTTTTTCTAGCAATAGAAAAAAGCTCAGAAATATTTTTTTCTGATTCTCCATACCAGGAAGATAAAATATCTGAGCACTTTACATAATAAAACGGAAGATTAAGCTCTTTGGCTAAAGCAGAAATAATTAAAGTTTTTCCAGTTCCTGGTGGACCAAAAAGCAAAATTCCTTTAACTGGATCTAATTTGTAGGCTTTAGACAATTCTGGCTGTTTTAGTGGCACAGCAATTGCTTCTAACAACTCTTCTTTTAATTGCTTGTAGCCTCCAACATCATCCAACGACGATGGCCCTCCATCAACAAGAGTTAGATTTTGCAAACCAAATTTTCCAAAACTTTTTTGTGTTTGTAAAGCGATTAGTTTAAATTCATTACAAATTGGAATAGCAAAAAAATCTAAAACAAAAAAAAGCACGACTGCAAACACCACATAAAATAAAATTCCAAAATTAATCTGCTTAGAAAAACTAAAACTATAAATTAGATGAGAAAGAAACAATAAAAACAATGCTGCCGAAGAGATGGTGAGAATAAACTTTTCTTCTTTTTTAGTCTGTTTTAAAAACACATAGAGTTTTGGAAGAGAGAAAAAAACTGCTGGCCAGAAGAATAAATAAAGAATTGCTCCTGCAAATAGCTGCTCAAAAAGTTTTAGTATTAGACTAATAAAAAATGGAAAAAAACCTAAAAGAGCATTTGCACTAAATAAAGAAGCAATTGCCCCAACTAAAGAAGAAAAAAATTTTGCTAAAGAAAAATTTGAAACAACAGGTAGACTAAAAGAGGGATTTTTAGCTAAAAACCCAAAAAAATCATTCATAGCTATAGAATAACTTAAAAGAATTGAAAAGATTATCCAAAGAGCAGAGAGAATTAAACCTTTTCTTGAGCCAAAATAGTAGGAAGAAAAAGCAAGCAAAAAGATTGCTCCTGCTGAACCAAAATAAGAAAAAGTAATTGGAAATAAAACAGCCAAATGCCCCACTATAAACAAAGCCCAATTTGATAAAAATTCAAAATAAAAAAGCACCCCGACGCTAAACAAATAAGCCCAACCTAAAAGTGGAGAAATATTTGAGAGAGCAAAAAAACAAAAAAGTAAAACTAAAGCACTAGTAAGTTTTGGCAAAAACAAAGCCAAAAAAAAGAATACTGCAGAAAATAAAAGCGAGTGTAACAAGTCAGCAAAAGAAAGACCAAAAAATATATTAAAAGAAAGTAAAAAAATTGCAAAAGCATGAACAAATTTTTGGTTGTTAGAGATTTTTTCTAATTGAGTTTGAATTTTTTCTTTCACCAACAGATTAGAAAGATTAGAAAGGTGCTGTTGCATATAAAAATTTATAAAGAATAAATTTAAAAGTCAATTTATGCTCCTTAAGCAGACTCCAACTACTGATTTGAATTTGTTTGATGCTCACTGCCATTATAATGAGGGGCTAGCTAAAATAAAAAATGCGACGATAAGTGGATATAATTATAAAACTAATTTGGAAGCTAAAAAAGCAGCAGAAAAATTTAACAAATATTATTCTCTTGGTTTTGCTCCTCAAGAGCTACAAAGAAAAGAGCTTTATTTAAATTTAGAGCAAGAAATTGAAAAAATAAAAAAACAAATTGAGCAAAATATATCTGAAGCAAAATTTGTTGCAATTGGAGAGGTTGGGCTGGATAAACATTGGGCAAAAACAGAAGAAGAAAGCCAGAGACAAAAAATTGGATTTGAAAAATTTATAAAAATCTCACAAGAATATAATCTTCCTTTAGTAATTCATTCCAGAGATGCAGAGGAAGAATGTATAGAGATACTAAAAAATTTCAAAATAAAAAAAGCACTTTTGCATTGTTTTGGAGGCAATTTAAAACAAGCCCAGCAAGCAGTTGAAGCTGGATTTTATATTTCTATTCCTCCAATAAAATCAAAAGAAAGAAAAAAAATAATTCAAAAAATTCCTATAGAATTTTTGATGATAGAGTCAGATGCTCCCTATTTAGCAAAAAGTTCTATTCAAACAATAAATTCTGCTAAAATGATTAGTGAATATAAAGCGATTGAAATAGAAAAAGTAATAGAACAAACTGCTGCAAACGCAGAAAAATTTTTTGCAAAGAATTTTTAAATATCAACATAATAAAAAAAATATGCAAAAATTTGCAGTGTTTGATAAAATAAAAAATTTTATAAAACTACCTTCTAAAAAACCAGAAAAAAATATTGCATTGATGGTGGATGGGCCAAATATTATAAGAAAAGAATTCAAATTAGATTTAACGAAAGTAAAACAAAAGCTCGAAAGATTTGGCCATATAAAAGTTGCTAAAGTTTTTTTAGACCAATATGCTTCTGACAAATTAATCGAAGCAGTTACAAATCAGGGTTTTGAGCCAATAATTTCTACTGGAGATGTAGACGTAACAATGGCAGTAGAATCAATCTGCCAAGTATACAATCCAAATATAGATATAATTGCACTTATGACTAGAGATATTGATTTTAGACCAGTTATACTAAAAGCAAAAGAATTTGGAAAACAAACAATTGTTATAGGAGCAGAGCCAGGTTTCTCTGTTGCACTAAAAAATACAGCAGATTATATAATATTAATTGATGAGCAATAAAATTAGTAGAGGGTTTGCCTTGCATATTGCAATGTTTGGTTGGGAATTTCCTCCCTATATTTCAGGAGGATTAGGAGTGCATTGCTTTGAGCTTACTAAACATCTTGCTCAGCTAGGCCATAGTATAGATTTTTATTTACCCTATCAAAAAAATGGCCCACCCCCAGCTCTTAATCCAAATATAAAAATAGTTATGGTTGGCCAAACTGAGCTTCATCCCTATTTTAGAATAACAAAAAAAGGACGAACAACAATATATGGAGAGGACCTACTAAAGGCAGTTTTTACCTATGCTTCTTTATGCAATTTTAAGGCTATAGAAAATCATTTCAAAAAAAAATATGATATAATTCATTGCCATGACTGGCTAACTACTTGGGCTGGAATATATTTTAAAAAAGCAACAGAGCTTCCTTTAGTGCAAACAATTCATTCTACCGAATATGAAAGAACTCTCTCTCCATGGGAACAAATACTAAAGATTGAGCAAAATGCTACAAAAGAAGCAGATAGAATAATTGCAGTATCTAACAAAACTGCCTCTATTTTAATAGAAAAATTTTCTTGCGATAAAAATAAGATCCGAATAGTTTATAATGGAGTAGATC
>JAOAJF010000036.1 GCA_026414325.1 Microcaldota archaeon | reverse complement strand
ATATTTAATGAAATTGTAAATGTGCCAAAAGATGCAATAGCCATTGCTCAAAGTCGCTCTTCACTTTTAAGAGCTGCTGCTGCAGTATTTAATGCTGTTTGGGATCCAGGCTATAGTGGAAGAAGTGAGGCTTTGCTTGTTGTGTTCAACAACAAAGGGCTTGTTTTGTATAAGAATGCAAAAATTGTTCAGCTTGTTTTTATAAAAATTGAAAAAGAAGCAAAGCAACTTTATGAAGGAAAATACCAAAATGAAAATAAAAATATTTAAAAAATACTTAATTGCAAATTAAATAAAGTGGTTTTGTTCCTCTAAAACTAAGATTTGAAACAGATTGAGTAGAATAAAAAAAAGTTAGATCATAAAAAATATTTTGCGATTTTTGGCAATTTTTTGCAGAAAAAAATATTTTTTGGCTCTGCCCAGGAAAAAGAACTATGTTTTGTAAATAGCTATATTCTTCTTTAAGACCATAAACTGCTTTTATTGAACTTATATTAATTAAGGTGTTTGCTTTATTTTTTAAAACCAAATAAAGGGTTGAATTTTGCTGATAACTATCGATTATAGCTATGGGCGAGGTGTTTTCCCAATAATTTTTTGAGCTTTGAAACTCTGAAGAAAAAGAAAAAGAAGGAAAAAACCCACCTAAAATTAAAACAATTAGACCTATAGATAAAACAACTGCTATTAAAATTATATATTCTACTGAAGTTTGCCCTCTAAGCATAAGTAAGATTAAAAAAAGAAAATATAAAAAAGCTTGGTTAAATTTTAGAGTTTAGCTAACCTGGCATGGCCCAACTAAGGGCTTTTCCCCTTTTTGAATTCTTCCACTAATCTCAGAAGAGGAATAAATTATCGTGATTGGATATTCAAAATAATCATAACTTGTTTCATTACAAGCCTGAAAACCACTAATAGAGATAAGTTTGGTAGAGCCACCAGCTATGGAAATTCCTCCAGAAGGAGCATAAGAAACATTACCAATAGTAATATTTGTAATTATTAGCCTTTCTGGCTCCATATTTTTTATGGTTAGGCTAAAGGTAGTTCCTCTCTGGGCCCAATCTTGTATTGTGAATGGTCTTACCACTCCTTTCCAATATTGTCTAGATTCTGTTTCTCTTGCTCCAGAACCAATATCAGAAAAGCCACCAAGTAATGCAATTGCAATTATACCTATTATCAACACCACTGCCAGTAAGATTAAGTATTCGCTTGCTCCTTGACCTTTTTTGTATAAAGCCAAAAAATCCACCCCTACAACTAACAAAATATTTAAAATAAAAGAAAAAAAATTTAAATGAATTTAGGAGCATTTTCCTACTAATGGTTTTTCACCATATTGTCTTTTTGTAATTGTTCCATCTGGATTTGTGTAAGTAAAGGTAAGCATATATTCATAGGTTGTTCCTGCAGTGCAGTTAGCACCTAGATTGATTGTTATTGTTTTTTTCTCTCCTGCTGAGAAGTATCTTTCTGTATTAGAAGTAACATTGTAAGTAACATTTACTCCTGAGCCTGAAATAGAAATGTTGGTTAGTTGTTTTTGTTCTGCTTCATTATTTTGCAATACTAAAACTAAGTTTTGGTTTGCTGAGTTTCTAGCATGTTGCTGAACAGAAAATGGAGTTGCTTGTCCTCTCCAATAAGTATCTGATTGAGTTATTTTTGCATCTGAAGCCATTCCTGGAAAAAACCCAAGCAGAGCAATTGCTACCATTGCTACTATCAAAACAACTGCTAGCAATACAAGGTATTCAGTTGCTCCTTGACCTTTTTTGAAAATCATAATTTTCCCTCCTTTTTTCAATAAAATAAAAATGATAAATAATATAAAACTTTCTTGTTTTAGAATTCTAAAAAATTGACTTATCTAATAATTTTTTTAATAAGTTTCATGAGCATATTCTTTATAATTTATAAGTTTGGCAATTATAAAGTAGGGAAAAGAATTAATTCTTGCATTATATAGTGCGATACTATCATTAAGAAATTCCCTACCAGCTGCAAGCTGTTCTTCTATTTTTTGAATTTGCTTTTGTAATAAAACAAAATTTTGATTTGCTGCTAAAGATGGATAATTTTCTAAAATAGCTAAAAGCTCTTTTGAATCTTTAGAATACAAAGAAGAGGATAGAGCTGAAATTGTTTGTTGAATTTCTTGTTCGTTTTTAGAATAATATTTTACCAACTCTATAAGAGAGGGCAAAAGATCAATTCTCTTTTTATAAAAAGTATCAATATTTGCCTTTGCTTTTTCTATTTGTTGTCTAAGTCTTACAATACTGTTGTGAAATTCTAATAAATAAACTACAAAAATAGCTAAAAGCAAAATAATTGCAAATATAGTAAGAATTAATATCGAAATATTTTGTTCTGAAATAAAAAGAGATAAAAGTTGGTAACTAGAAAAAAGAAACACAACAATGCCAATTAAAAGATAGACAACACTTTTATAAAAAACATAGCCTTTAGAAATTTGCTCTTTTTCCTCTGAAACAAAAAAGTGGTCCTTTTTTGTAATTATAATTTCTGCGTCTTTGCTCTCTACAGGTTGGGCAAATCCAAATAGAAAAAGTTGATCTCCTTCCTTTATAATAGTTTCTTCAACTATCAAACTATTAAGAGAATGAATGCGTAAAAGTTCAGGGCAGCGCTCTTCAACCCTTTTTTTAAAAGATTCATAAAACTGTTGTTTTTCTTCTTGCATTTGTTTAATTTTATTAAGAAGTGCCTCTTGATCTTGCATTTCTTTTTTTAATTTTTCTGCATATTTTTTATCAGTAAATGCTCTGAACAGTTCGATAAGAAAACCAAAAAAATCCTGTCTTGTTCTTTCTACAGAATCTTTTTTAAGATATAAACCGTCAGCCTTTGCAAAAGCTTCTACATCGACTAAAACCTGTCCGGTTTCATCTTCTACTAAAAATGGGGTTGTAGTTGAGTCAGTTTTAATTAATTTTTTTTGTTTATTCTTTCTATTTGATTCATAAAAGGCGGTGTGATAAAATAAACACTCTTCTCCTAAAAATGTTGAGATATAGCTATGTTGATATTTTTTTGCTTTTCCAAAAACTTCTACATCTCCTGCACTAAGCCCAACTATTTTAGAAGTTGGACTATACTCTATTTTTTTTAATAGTTTATATAATTTAAAACCAATCCGATAAACATAAAGGCCTGCAAAAGCGAATAAAGCAGAAGCTAAAAGTTTACCTAAAAATTCAGATGGAACAGAGATAAAAGAATATTCCTTTAAGAGTGCAGCAATTATCAACAAAATAAAAATTGAGTAAATTAATAGATTGTAAGAATTTTTCATAAGATTAGAAAATAGGTCCATGAGATTATAAAATACCTAAAAGTTTAAATATACATCTTTATATACTTGGCCATATCTAATAACTCTATGAAGTTCAGATTAAACCAGAGCAAAAAATTCAAAATTGCAGCAATAGCTAGTGCGCTTTTCTTTAATTTTTCACCAGTTCAAACACAAGCCTTAATAAAAGAAAGGCTCCTTGTAATTTTTTTAAAACATACGAGTCAGGAACAATCTTATCCAAATAATAAAAGCAGATTACAAAAAAGTTTAAGACATCTTAAAAAAATGAATGAATTGGAACCAAAAGAGCAAGATAGGGTATATATAAATTATTGCAGATATATTGAGAATTTGGTTGCTATTGGCACTGCTTTAGAAATCGGACTTTATAGCCAATGGAGAAAATACCACAATTATAAATTAGCCAAAGAGATTGCAGATACTTTAGATGGCCTAACTCCAGTAAAATTAACAGAGCTAAAAATATATTTAGGCGAGAATAGTTCTAAAGAGGAGTTAAAAAAGAGCTTAAAAATTTTTTAGCTGCGCTTGAACAAAACCCAGATAGTGCTGCACATAAATACTGCTTGACAGTAAAGGAGGTTTTAAACAAAATAGAGCAAAATTTTAAAAAGGAAGATATTTTGCAATTTAAGGAGGATTTAAGAAAAAGAATGGAAGAATCCCAAGCTATAAATCTTCTGATAAAACAATAAACTTTTTTTTGAAGTGAATGTGAACAATTATGAAAACAAAGGTGGATTACTCATAGCAAATAATGCAATTAAAGCAATTTCTGGACAATTCTTTCAAAGTGCTTTTTCCAACTTATTGGCTGAGTAACGATGAAAAAAACACAAACTTAGTTATTTATAGCACAATTAACAGTGAAAAGTATACAACAAATAAAAAAGTAGACAGAGTCCAAAGTGCAAAAAACAATTTGAACATAACAAAAGATAGTTCTACGCCGGAGTTTTTTATTAGAATAGAAGATCACTACTTTTCATTGAAGGTGGATGGAAAAACCATATGCTGGCAGGTCAGAAAAAGAACTTCCAAGAAGTTAAATTGGATTTTAAAAATCTTGCTCTTACAAATATAGAAAGTTTGTTTTCTTATTCTTATGGAGTGGGAATAAAATTAGATTTGAATGATTTTTTACTCTCTGCCATATACAACCCATATGTTTTTGGAAGAATTGGAAGTTCGACTTTAAAATATGAAATATTTAATACAAATTTTTTGGCCTGAGAGCAACAAAAGACATAGAACAAACTTTTAGTTTACAGAACTTAGAATTAAAAGCAAAAATAGATGGAGGCTAGCCTATATTAGTAATGAAGGCCCAAGTAAATTAAATTTTGAGCAGTTCAATCAGATGGATGGAATTATTAAAGAACAGGAGATGTATCCTCATTTAATTTATTATTTAAAAACTGAGCTTAAAGCTTTTGAAACAACAGCTGAAGAAATTAAAACAGGATTGGGTTTTTAAATTTGGATTGGAAAAATTTTGCTAAACAATACTTTCTTTGAACTTGGAATAAATTTAGAAAAATACTTCGAATTATTTTATAAAGAGTTTGATGCTAAAATCCAAGCACAGGCTTATTATGATTTACTTAACAACAAACAAATTGAGCTTTTGGATTAAATTCTAGCTCATTAGAGTTTTGGCTAAATTGGAGAATACCTTTAATTTATAGCAAATAAAAAGAAAAATAGCTAAAGAAAGATTTAAAAACTTTTTTGTTTTTCTTTAAACATTCTGTTAAGTCATTCTAAAAAAATTAAAGCGTAAGTATTAAAAATTATAACTACATCAAAAAAACAGACAAAAAGGAGGTAATTAAGATGGGAAAGAAAGTTGGAAATGAAAAAATCCAAAGAGAAGATGGGTATATCTACTATGTAGGAAAGGATGGCTATGTTTGGGCCTCACCTATGAAACACAACAAAAAAGGCAAAAAAAAGAAAGTTGGAACTGAAAAGATTCAAAAGAAGCCAGGTTTTATGTACTACATTGGTAAAGACGGCTATGTCTACGAGGCAAAAATGAAGAACGCCTAAAAAAATTCTAAAAATTTTTTGTTTTTTATTTTTTCTATTTTTGTTTTTTACTTTTGTTTTAAGCTACTTTTATTTGTTAATTTTTAGTTTAATCTACAAGTAAAAACAAGTTAAAGCAGATTAAAAAAACAAGTAAAATAGGAATGAAGATAGCCCCAAACTAGATTTGAGTTAGGTGTGGTATTTTGGTTTAGTAGCAGCAGGCTGAATCGCTCGCTTTTGGCTTGCGACTTACACCTCTGCCCTATCGAACGGATCTGCTATCCGCCCATTAGCCTGACTCGTTTTGAGAGCTGCTTCGACCTTAGATGCTTTCAGGTCTTATCAGCTAGCGCGTAGCTGCCCGGCGATGCTATTACACAACCGGTACACCAGAGGCGCCGTACCCATGTTCCTCTCGTACTCATGGGTACTTACTCTCAGTCAGGCAGCAC
>JAOAJF010000035.1 GCA_026414325.1 Microcaldota archaeon | reverse complement strand
AGCTCTTTATTTTCTTCTTTCAGCCAGTCTAATTCATAAAATTTAAAAAACTGTTCATACCTTTTTTCTCTTTCTTCTTTCTTTTCTATATTTTCTTTCGTTTTAGGTAAACTTTCTTTTTCCTCCCCTCTTTCTAATTGGTTTTCTTCCTCCTCTTCCTCCTCTCTAAATCTTGGCTTTGCCTTGAACCAGTTCTCCTCCCCTCTTTCTAATTGGTTTTCTTCCTCCTCTTCCTCCTCTCTAAATCTTGGCTTTGCCTTGAATTCTCTATTTTCTTGTTCATATGTTATCGTTAGTACCCATGGATCTAAATCTCTTCCATTCATAATTATTTTTGCTATTGTTTCGTCTTTTTCTTGCATAAATTTTTCTATTTCTTCTTTATTTAGGTTTTTATCTCTCCAAGTTAGTTGCAAAGACCCTTCGGAAGTTTTTTTTAAAAAAACCAGATATTCATTTCCACCCACTTCAAGTGCTATTGCTGTTTGTTCTTTAAAAACTTTTAAAAAGTCAACACCTGGTATTTGCTTTGTTGGAGTTACTTTTATTTTCAAATTTTTTAGATCTATTTCAATGTTACATTTTACAAAAGTATCTTCTCCATTATTTCCAATTAGAAGTGTTCTTGTTGTAGTATAAACATTACTTGAGATTTCTTGATTTTGTTTATCTATCAACTGTTGCATTTAAACACCTATATCTATTTACTATTAAGTATTTGATAAATTAAATCTTCTATCTTTACATCTTCTCTATACTCTATAATTTTACCTCCTGTATCGTTTATTAAACTTTTTAAAACATCAAAAGCTTTTCGGTCCCTTTCTTCTGCGTCAAAATAATATCTCCCAATTCTGATACAACTTATTTTTAAACCTAATTCTTTACACTTTTGTTCTATCGCCTCTAAAAACACCCCCATTTCAACTTTATTATCTTCCTCTTTATCTTCAATTCCAAAATATTCTAAAAAACCTTGGTTATATTCTGACCCTTGTTCATATTTTGATAGATCAATATACTTTTTTTCATTTATCTTTTCTATTTTTATATCTCTTGAATATAAATCTCCTATTAAGATTAAGTGATACTCTTTTCTGTTTTCATTGTTAAAATTCACTCCTCTTTCTATATCGCCTAGTACGGAATAAATCTCTCCAATATATTCGCTCCTTTCTAAGGAAGAATAAACAATTGCTTTTGGATCTTCTTTAATTATAAGTTGCTTGCTATCTTCAAAAATTTTTTCAGCATTTTCTTTAAACCTTTTCATACTATTTGAAGTGTCAAGAATAAGATAAATTTTTTTATTTTCAAGATTTTCTATCTTTTTATTTTTAGGGATTTCTCCTGCAATCGCTTTTTCCTCAGGTTTAATATCTTTTTTTTCTGCTTCTTCTCGAAATCTATTTTCAATCGCTTCTTCTTTAGGATTATTTTTAGGATTATTTATTCTAATTACTACTGTTTCTTCATCAAACTTTATATGTAGTTCTACCCATCTATTATAGTTACCTGTTACTCCTTTTTTAAAAAAGTTTTGAGCATCTATAGGTGAATCGTATTTATCAATTAATATTACTGGAAGTCTCTCCCTTCTTAATCCCAAAACAATTCCTTCTACTTTTTCCCTTCTAAAACCACCTGTTTTTATAAATTCTCCCTCTGATGTCTTAATAAAAACATCAATCTTGTTTAAAACCTTATCTATCTCTATATCATTGTTTATATCTGGAGTATTTTCAAAAGTTAAAATTATCGGGTTTAGAATATTTTTTCTATGTAGTTCTGAATAGTTTTTAAATTCCTCAAATCCTTTAAATTCCGGTTTACTTCCTGGATCTATTTCTCTCCATGTTTTTATATCTACATCAAACTTATTTTTATCAACTATATTCTGACGAGTTTTATATACACCTTCTCTGGTTAATATCGCAACAGTTAATTTATAGGTTTCAAGACCATTTTTATATTCTCCTACGCTAACAGAAATAGGAAGGTTGTTTAATGATTCTTCAATATCTGGTTTTTTCTCTTTTTTTTTAAATATAAACATATATCTTTTTTCTTCAGAAATATTTAAAATTTTTTTTAATCATTTTTTCATTTACATTTTCTTTTTAACTTATTTTTTATCCCTTTTCTTTTAAGGTGAAAAATATATCATATAATTATTTTTCTTATCTAATTCTAAAATTAAGGGTTGTTGGAATTCTAAAAGATAACAATGATTAACCCTCTCAATTTTTTTTGCTTTTTTAAATAATTCTTCTTTTTGACTTTTTTGAAAATTTTTAGTATACAAATAAGCTATCCCTGCAGCCCGTATATCTTCAAAAAAATGAGTTCCTAAAGATGATTGTAAAAATTCAGTTTTATTTAAAACTTCTATTATTGCATTTGCATGACTAATGGTAGAGAAATTTCCAACCACGCCAACACTTTTCTCCTCTGTTCCAAATCTTCCAGGAGTTATTAAAAGATATCTGGAATAAACCCCCTTTCCTTTTAATTTTAGATTTAAGAGATTTATCTCATTAGAGATCTCTTCAGAATATCTAAATAGTTCTTCCAATTTTCTATCCACATAAATCACAAAGTAAATCACATAATGCCCTTTCCCTAAACCATTTTCCCCCACAATCAAAATTCTATCTTTTTCTATCTCACTAAGTTTTTCTTTTCTTTGTTCTTCTCCTCGTACTTGAAATCTTGCTTGAAGAGGATAAAAAACAAAATAATTTTTAGCCCCATCTTTTATTATGTCTATAGCTCCTTCAAAATCAACATCTTTTTCAAAATTGTCTCTTAACATATCTCTTAAAAACTCAATTACAGAGTTTATTCCTATTTTTTTCTTGTTTATAGAGTTAGAAAAATCAACATAATAATTATAATTCTCTTTTTTAAAAATGTGACTCACAGCTAAAAAATCTTCGTTATAATAAGAGCCATGTCTAAGAAGTATTTCTTGTTCTAATTCAGTTATCGGAAGTTTTTTTCTAAAACTATTTTCCTTTGTTAGAACTGTTTTATTTGTGTGCAGATCTAAAGCATAAAAATATTTCGGGGAGTTTAATATTATTTCCTTTTTTGTATTAAGCCCAATTATCGGCTTTGGTCGACCAATATTAATAGTAATAGCTGTCTTATCTTCTATCTCTACTACTCCAGCACCTAATCCAAAAGCAAGCCTATAAACTCCATCATTTGGATTTATCATATTTATTGCATACTCATTATAAGAAAATCCAACAAAAGAAAGTTCTGGATAATAAACCAAACCAAGCCTGCTCTTGTGTGGCATTCCACATAACTCTTGAACTAAAACTGCCATTCTTTCATCTCCAGCTAAAATATTGCATCTGGAATAAAATTCTTTTGCATGCCGGGAGTATTGACTAAAATAAATTAGTTTCATCGCATCTTCAAATTGCTTTAATCTAACTTTAAAATCTCGATGAATGTTTGGTAGTTCAACTGAATAAAATACTCCTGCAAAAGATACCCTTTCTGCATCTTCAGTTAAAGCAGAAGACCTTAAAGTTATTGGTCCTCGAAAATCTTCTAAAACAGAGGCCAGAATCGATTTTTGTTTGTTATTAAAAGTAGCATTTAAAAACTTCATTTTTAATACTTGATCTAAATCTATAGAATAGGCAAGTTCCCATAAATTGTTTTGGTCCATGAATTCTTTAAAAAGGTCAGTCTGTATTACTGTTGTTTTTGGGCAGATAAAAAATACTTCCTCTTTAAATCTTTCTTTGATCTCTGTGGATGAGTCTTTTAAAAGTTTATAAAAATAATTTGTTCCAAGCCATTTTCCTCCAGGTTGACCTTCAAATACAAATTTAGTTTTTGGACAATGTATCACTCTCTTATCTTTTATAAGCTCTGATAATATAATCTTAGTTTCCACTCTAACCCCCTCCACCATCTTATAAATCTTTTATATGTAAAAAACAGCTTTATATATTTTTTTGTTTACAAATATTTTTACACAAAAATTTAAGGGGTTGAGTGGTGAGTCTATGCATTACTATCCGATAAATAAACCTAGAATAAAACTAGCAAATAATATAAAAGTAAACAAAGTATTTTTTATAGGAAAAAAATATGATGGTTATATTGTAGAAGAAGGAATTAAAAGATTTAATCGAGAGATTTTCTATAAGTTTTTTAGTTCAAAACAAGCTACCGAAGCTAAAGATAAGATAGATTTTTTTAGTTCAATTTCAGAAAAAACAGATGGTCTAAAAGTGGTTTTTTCTGAATATTTTGAAAATTCTATGTATGATTTTTATAAGGCTGCTTCTGATATAAAATCAATAGATCCAAACACAATTTTTTGTTTAATAAGTAGTGATGAGGCAATCATAACTCGTACTTCTTTCGGCTCCTTTCCACATATAGACTATACTTTTCATTATGGTGGTGATATTGGGGTATTTTGCACTATCTTAAATTTTTTTGAAGATAAACAAAATTATAAATATGATAATGAGAGAATAGTTCTAGTTGTCGAGGATAAACCTTTATATTACACTCGAATTTTAAACACTTTAAACTTTGAAATAAGTAAAGGACGAACTAGAAACATTCTGGCAAGAAACTATGAAGAAGCAGAGGAAATTATTTTTAATTTTTCTGAAAGATTAGCTGGCGCAATCTTAGATTTATATTTTCTAAAGGGGGGTTTTTATGGACAATATTCTTGGGAAGTTTTAAAAGATTTTGAATCAAAAAATATAAAAATTCCAATAATTTTTTCTTCAGAAGATAAAGAAGCAATCGCAAGAATAAGACAAGATAGTAGAGTATTTGCTTTAAATAAAACGGATCCAGGATTTTTAAGAAAGATTAGAACTATTCTAGGAAAATATGGGGGCTTTGGGCCATTTGTATTTAGAACCCCTCCTCCTAATGAACAAGATGTTGCAGTTGCTTATTCTTTAAATATTCTTATGGGGCTTATTAAGGTAATTGATGATAAAATACTTTTAAATCATGCAAAAGACAATCATTTTTCAAATTGGATTTGGTTGCAAGGCTATAAAGAACTTGCTCTAAAAATTAGAGATATTGTTTCATCTGATCCTGAGTATATTAGAAACCAAATTTTACATTATTATCATTTGTTTTTAAAAGAAGAAAAAAATATTTAAATTTTAGATTTGTGCTAAAGTTATGAAAAAAATTTTGTTATTTATTTTTAGTATTTTATTTTTTAGTGGCTGTTTGCAGGTGCAGGAGTCTAAGCAACCAGTCTCTTTAAATCCAGCAGAAAAAAAATGTATTGAAGATGGAGCAAGCTATCAGATACTTGAGTCTAATTCTCAAAAAATAGGTGTTTGTATTTTTCCAAATAATGCAAAGTGTGAGCAGTGGGCTTATTTTAGAGGAGAGTGTAACTCTACTCATCCTAATTTTTGTATGGAGGATTTTGATTGTGATTGTGGGAAAAATAAAATAACTAATCAATGCTTTTTTGGTCAGAGGGATTTTGTAGATCCTTCTAAGCAGTGCCCTGATTTTTGCACAGGTTTTGCAGGCCAGCTAGAGCCAAAATGTATTAATTTTAGTTGCCAGTTAGTCCAAAGACAAAATCAACCTCAGGAGCCTTTTTGTGGTTTTAGCCAAGGAAAATGTTCTAAAGATTCAGACTGCTTGGTTGGCGGATGCTCTGGGCAGGTTTGCTATTCAAAAGATATAGAGGCGCCTATAACTACCTGTGAGTATAGAGAGTGCTACAATGCAGCTAAGTATGGCCTTGGCTGCAAATGCGCAGATGGTTTTTGCAAATGGACTTAAAAACCCCTCGATTTTTTAACTCTCTATAGCTTTAGCCTAAGCCCTAACAAACAGCGAATTTTTTTGCTAGTTTTTATTTTAACTACATTGGGTCGAGTCTAACCAAGCACGAGCTGTATAGGTAGGTCAGCGAGAACTTATTTCAATCTTTCAGTAGGTCGATTCTAACTTCGCTCTGGATAGAGCATCGTGTGCGTGCTACCGAGTTTCAATCCTACATTAGGCCGATTCTAACGCACGAGATACGTTAATTTCTAATGCCTCG
>JAOAJF010000034.1 GCA_026414325.1 Microcaldota archaeon | reverse complement strand
ATTATAAGCGATATAAAAAAATTAATAGATGATTTATTAATAATATATTATGGGGTGAAATATGAGAAAGGGTGTTATTTACAGAATATTGGCAATTAATTTTTTTCTTTCTTTCTTTAAATGTTTTTGCGCATGTATCAATAATACACAAAGCAAAACACGAGCGATTTCTAAAATATAAGTGCGAAAAAACATATAAAGAAATGTAACTTAAGATTAATAAAAACCTTATAATTATTAAATTTAATATGGCTTTGTTAGTTTTAGTTAGACATGGGCAATCTATCTGGAATTTAGAAAATAAATTTACTGGCTGGATAGACGTATCTCTATCAGATTATGGTATTGAAGAAGCCCATAGCTGTGCAAAAAAATTAAAAGATTTCAAATTCGATATTGCTTATACTTCAGTGCTAAAAAGAGCAATAGACACATTAGAAATTATTCTAAAAGATAACAATTGGTCTATTCCAGTAATAAAAGACAAGGCTCTAAATGAAAGAATGTATGGGGATTTACAAGGAAAAAACAAAGACGAAATAAAAAAAATTTATGGGGAAAAACAATTTCTTTTATGGAGAAGAAGCTATGATGTTGCTCCACCTGGTGGGGAATCACTAAAAGACACTGCAAAAAGAGTTTTACCATTTTTTAAAAAATATATTCTAAAAGATTTAAAAAATAACAAGAATGTTTTAGTTGTTGCACATGGAAATTCTCTTAGAGCTTTAGTAATGCATTTAGAAAAGCTAACAAAAGAAGAGGTAATAAATTTGAACATCCCAACTGGAATTCCTTATATTTATGAATTTGATCAAACTGGAAAAATAATAAATAAAAAAATTTTAGAAGGTGATTAAATGTTACTTTTTACACCTGGGCCTGTTGCTGTTTGCAAAGAAGTGGCACTTGCCCAAACAAAAGAAATGATTACTCATAGAGGAAAAGAGTTTCAAACTCTTTATAAAAACCTTTGTGAAAAAATAAAAAAAATGGTAGATGCTACTTCAGTACATGTTATAACCGGTTCAGGAACTGCAGCAATAGAGGCAAATATTCAAAATGCACTTGGAAAAGATGGAGTAGCTCTTGTTTTATCAAATGGTGCCTTTGGAGATAAGCTCGCTAGCCATTCAAAAGTATATTATAGAACTATTTTTCATAGATTTAATAATGCTCAAGGAATTGATCTAAAAGTAGCAAAACCCTATATTGATCAAGCCATCGAGCAAGGAGCACAATTACTTTGTATGACTCACCATGAAACAAGCCCAGGTATACTAAACAAAATAACTGAAGTTTGTAGCTATGCAAAAGAAAAAGGGCTTTTAACTTTGATTGATGGCACTTCTGCATTTCCTGCCTATAAGTTTAGCCACATTCATGATAAGGTAGATTTTTATTCCTGGGCTTCTCAAAAAGCTGCTGCTTGTCCTCCTGGCATTGCAGTTATCTCTCTTTCAGAAGATGCTCTTAGAGCAATAGACTCAAGCCCTGTCAGATGCAATTATTTAAACCTAAAAGAATACATCAAAAAGCAAAAAGAAAATTTTGAAACACCTACAACCCCAGCAATTTCTTTATTATGGGCTTTAGAAAAATCTCTTGAGCTTATAGAAAAAGAAGGTTTAGATAATTTTGTAGCAAAGCATAAAAAATATGCAGATTATGTTAAAAAAGAAATAAAAAAAATGGGTTTTGAACTAGTGGTAAGCGAGGAATTTTCTTCTAATACTGTTGTTGCTTTTTATACTAAAAAAAACAAAGAGCTCAATGCTCTTCTTCAGACAAAATATAATGTTAAACTTGGTGGAGGGCATGCAGATTGGAAAGAAACCACTTTAAGATTTTGTGTTATGGGTGATGTGGATTTAGAAAAAATAAAATATGGTCTAGAATCGTTAAAAAAAGCAAAAGAAGAATTAGGCCTATAGGTGAGAGATTGAAAATTTTAGTAGCTGATTTAATAGATCAAACAACTTTAGAAAAACTAAAAGAATTCGGCCAAGTAAGTTTTAGACCAGCTGATCTTGCTAATCAATTAGCTGATAGTGATATTCTAGTTGTGCGCTCTGCAACTAAAGTAAATGCCGAGCTTTTGAAGCATTCAACAAAATTGAAATATATAATTAGAGCAGGTGTAGGGCTAGATAATATAGATTTAGAAGAATGTAAAAAAAGAGGAATCGAGGTTTTTAACACTCCTCAAGCATCTACAAATGCAGTTGCTGAACTAACCATCGGCTTAATTTTCTGCCTTCTTAGAAAAATTTGTTATGCAAACAAAAAGTTAGTAATAGAAAAAAAATGGGAAAAAGAAAATGCTATTGGCCTAGAATTAGAAAACAAAACTTTAGGAATAATTGGGATGGGCAGAATCGGACAGGCAGTAGCAAAAAAAGCTTCAGCTTTAGGTATGAAAGTGCAGTATTTTGATAAGACTGATAAGAATTTGGCAGAATATCCTTTTGTTGACTTAGACAAACTTCTTTCCACTTCTGATATAATCTCAATTCATCTTTCAATCCCAAAAGAACAAGCTCCATTTTTAAAAGAAGAGCATTTTAAAAAAATAAAAAAAGGAGCATTTTTGCTTAATTTATCTAGAGGTTATGTTTTGGATGAGAATGCTCTCTACCAAGCACTAAAAACCAATCAACTAAATGGAGCTGCTTTAGATGTGTTTAGCTCAGAGCCTTATTTTGGTCCACTAACTCAATTAGAAAATGTAATTCTAACTCCGCATATTGGTGCATCTACTTTTGAAGCACAACAAAAAATAGGCCAAGAGATTATACAAATAATAAAAAACATTTTTATATCTAAAAACAAATAATTTATTTATTCTTATAAGTTGATTTAGATGTTGGATCTTAAATTATTTCGAGAAAACCCAGAAATTTTTTATAATTCTCTAAAAGCAAGAGGGTTGGATAGCTCGGTGTTAGACCAATTAAAAAAATTAGATTTAGAATTTAGAGCCAAAAAAAAGGAATTAGATGAGCTAAAGCATCAACGAAATGAACTTTCTCTAAAAATAAATCAATTAAAAAAAGAAAAGAAAGAGGATTTAGTAAAAAAATTAATTTTGCAGACACAGAATTTAGTACAACAAATAAAAGAAAACCAAGAAAGTCTATTGAAAATAGAACAACAAATGCAACAATCTCTAGCTATGCTACCAAATCTTGTTCACTCTTCAGTACCTATTGGAAAAGATAGCTCGCAAAACAAAGAAATAAAACGAGTTTTTAGTCCAAAACTTTTTTCAAAAGATGTTATTCCACATTATGAGCTTGTAAATTTAATAGGGATTGATTTTGAAAGAGGGGCAAAAATTAGTGGCTCTAGGTTTACTGTCCTTTTTGATGAATTAGCCAGAATGGAATGGGCCCTAGCTCTTTTTATGCTGGACCTTGCTAAAAAAAATGGCTATAGGCAAGTCTTAGTTCCCTATATAGTAAATCAAAAAACAATGTATGGGACTGGTCAGCTTCCAAAATTCAAAGAAGAGCTCTATAAAATAGAAGGAACGGATTATTGGCTAATTCCAACTGCAGAAGTTCCACTTGTAAATTTACATGCAAACGAAATTTTGGAAAAAGAACAGCTACCTATTTGTTATACTTCTCTAACTCCCTGCTTTAGAAAAGAGGCAGGTAACTATCAAAAAGATATAAAAGGCTTAATTAGACAGCACCAGTTTCATAAAGTTGAGCTAGTAAGATTTTGCCAGCCCAACTCATCATTTGCTGAATTAGAAATTATTTTAAAACATGCTCAAGAGGTTTTAGAAACACTACAACTTCCATTTAGAGTTATTGAGCTTTGCTCTGGAGATTTGGGGTTTAGTTCAGCAAAAACCTACGACTTAGAAGTTTGGATACCTTCTCAAAATACCTATAGAGAGATTTCTTCTTGTTCAAATTGTACTGATTTTCAAGCTAGAAGAGCAAATATAAAATATAGGGATGGAAATACTTTGGCTTTTGTACACACTCTAAATGCATCAGCCTTAGCAATTGGCAGAACAATGGTAGCTATTTTAGAAAACTACCAGCAAGAAGATGGAATAAAAATTCCAAAAGCTCTAGTGCCTTATATGAAAACTGATGAAATTAAATTTATAAAAAAACAATAGCCACACTTGTTACACTCCTGGCTCATTTTGTGTTTGTGCTTTTTCAGGATTATAAATATAAATCTCTTCTTCTTCTAATGGCCTGTATATAAATCTTGAAGATGCAATTTTTGCAAATATCTTCATTGTTACAACTACTAAACAGATACCTANAAATATTATGAGTCTAGCATCGTATTCTCCACTCATGTATATATAAAACGAGAGTAATATCGGAGGTGTGTAGCCTAAAATTGCTAAATTTACAATCTCTTCTATTGTACCATCGATACCAAATCTTTCTCTTGCTTTTATTAATCTAATCTTTGGCAGAAGACCTTCATTTGAGATAACAAGTAATAAACCAAGTACAAATAAGATTACTCCTAAGTCAAAATTTCCATACATCATTACTAATGAGCCTAATACAACTAAAAGCCCCATTGTAATAGAAAAAATAATTGATATTATGCTAAGAAGTTTCCTTCTATCCATATAATCTGCTAGTACTTTATCTATTAAAAACTTTACCCTTGGCCAGTTAAATGCTTTTTTTATCAAATAAACAGCTTTTAAAAACTATTTGCAGTTTTATTTTTATGAAAAAAGAAGAAACCAAATACAGCAAAAGTAGCAATCAAGATTTTGAAGGTTTTTCTGATATTCAAAAAGTACCAAGTGGAATTCCAGGTTTTGATGAACTAACTAATGGAGGATTTGAAAAAAATTCATGTAATCTAATAGTTGGTCCAAGCGGATGTGGTAAAAGTATTTTTTTAAGTCAATTTATATACACTGGAGCTGTTTTTTATGATGAGCCTGGAGTAATAGTAAACTTAGATCAAAAAAAAGAGATAGTCTTTAGCCATTTAGCAAAATTTAATTGGATTTTTTTTGAGCTAGAAAAAAAAGGCCTAGTCTCTTTTATAAATATAAAACCACATGAATTAAAAAAATTAGCAGAAGAAGGTGGAGGTTTTATTTGGGATACTATAGTTGATATAGGAGCAAAAAGATTTGCCCTCGATTCTCTTTCTTCATTCTGTCTTTATTTTCAATCTCAATACGAGTTAAGAGAGTCAGTTATAAATCTATTTGATCTTACTAGAAAATGGAAATGCACCTCATTATTTTCCTATCACACCTCAGATTTTTCAAAATTGAAATTCGAATTTAGCCTAGAATTTTTAGCCGATTCTTTAATAGCTCTCTACAGCATAAGAAAAGAAAGTTCAAGAATAAGAGGAATTGAAGTTGTTAAAATGAGGGGTTCAGCCCATAGCTCAAAATTAGCTCCATTTGAAATAGTAAATCAAGAAGGCATAATTGTCTATCCCTCTGAAAATATTTTTGAAATATAGCTGTTTAATTCAATTTAGATTAATTTTTTTTGTTGCTCCTGAGAGCTTTTTGCATCATCAACAAAAGCAAGCCAGGAATCTCCAATTTTACATAAATAATTTCCAAAAGTTTTTGAAAGGCTTATAATCATCGGTCTAAATTTCTTTTTACTTTCTTTTTCCACTTTCATTTCTCTTTCTATCTTTATCATTCCTACTCTTCTTAGACGTGGAAGAACTCTATTATAAAATGTTGCCTTTGAAATATTATTTTCTTTTACAAATTGGCTAGTTTCTTCCCCACTAACTTTTATTTTTTTTGAAAGTAATTCTATAAACTTTAAAGCTATATGGTAATATTTTTCCTGATATTTTTTTGGAAAAACAAAATTTAGAACTTCTTGAAAATTCCATAAATTTTTTGTAGGATTTTCCGCCCCGTCTTGAAATGTTCTTATTGCTTGTGAATCATGGGCAGGCAAATACATAGCTTCTTTTGATGGTATTCCTCTTGAGGCTATTATCTTTTTTTCTTGTATTTCTTGTTCTTTTTGAGTTTGCTCTTCTTGCATAATCTAAATACTGGGGCTAAAAATAAAAAGTATGCTATAGGCCTAACATTTTACGAAGTTTAGCAGTTTTAGAATTTTTATAAGAAACAAATTTTTTTAATTTCACTATTTTAACATTGTCGATTTTTTTTATCTCCTGGTTCGGGGAGAAGTGGTCATTCGTTATAAGCCGGAGGATGGACCAGCAATGACGATTGCGCGTGTGCGTCCGGGTGGGGTGTTTGGCTGGTCAGCGGCAATGGGGAATCCGGCATATACC
>JAOAJF010000033.1 GCA_026414325.1 Microcaldota archaeon | reverse complement strand
GAGTAGGGTATAAATGGGATTGCATCTACATTATAGCCAATATTTTTAAGTAGCTTTTTTAGCTCGAATACAACTTCATTGTAACGAGATTGATTCCAATCAACTGCATCCATTTTGTTAACTCCAACTATAAATTGTTTTATACCTAAAACTTTTGCTAAGAATGCATGCTCCTTTGTCTGAGCTTGCACACCTTCTTTTGCAGAACAAACTATAACTGCAGCATCTGCTTGCGATGCACCAGTAATCATATTTTTAACAAAGTCTCTGTGTCCGGGTGCATCAATAATAGTGAAGAAAAATTTGTCAGTTTCAAACTCTTTGTGAGAGATATCGATAGTAACTCCTCGCTCTCTTTCTTCCTTTAGAGTATCCATAGTAAAAGCAAACTCAAAGGTTGCTTTACCTATTTTTTCTGCTTCCTCTTTTAATTTTCTTAACTGCTGCTCAGTTAAAGCCCCAGTCTCGTACAAAATCCTACCTACTGTAGTGGATTTACCATGGTCCACATGTCCTATAAAGATCAGATTTAGATGCTCTTTTTTTGCCATACTAAAACCTCCTATAATATTTTTAGCATGAAAGTTATTTAAAAATGTTGTATAATTGAATAATGAAAATATAAAATGATTTAGCACATTTTAATTTATAAAGGTTATGCTTAAGTTGTAAATTCCATTTCATATAAAAGTTAATGGGACAATGAAACTTATTTTTTCTTTCCAAAATTTCCTTTTGGTTTTTGAATTTTTAGTTCTGGATAAAGTTTTTGAATAACTTCTAAATTTGGATAAGGACTATAACCTAACTCATCTAAAACATCTAAAACAAATAATTGCTCAGCTAAAGGATAGTGGTCCTCTTTTGAGCAACAGCTCAAAAGCTCTTTCTTTAATTCTGCGCCTTTTATAGAAGAAAAAATTTCTCCAACTGTTGCAAGGCCTTTTCTTTTATTTGTAACAAATTTTTTAGCAATTTCTCTTATTTTTTGATAGTTGACTTCAAAATAAGAAAAAGATTTTTCGTTTATTGATTTTTGAATAGAAGAGAGAATTAAACCGATTTCCTCATTTTTCACATGCTGATCAATCAATAATTTTTTTATTACAATCCAATCTCTATGTTTTGCTACAAAAACTATTTGGTCCTTTGACTCATCAAACATCTACTCACCTTAAAACAAAAATAGAAAAATAAATATTTAAAGATATTCACTCTTTTATGAAATTATCAAAATTAAAGTTCTTTGGTAATAGATGATCTAAATTTTCAAATCCTTCAATTGAACCTACCAATGGACCAGCATAAATTAAAAATTGACTACCTATATCTTTTCCATAGTAACCTATCCAATCCCTTGGAACTTGTTTTATTCCTTTAATTATTTCATCTAATGAAACATATTCTAATCTTACAGCATAGCTGTGACTTTGGCCTTCTCTTATAATTGCAACACTTCCTTCTTCATAACCAGAAAGAGCTAGTTGCACTGCTTTTTTTCCTACAGCTTCTGCCTCTCTTGCATCTATTTCAGATACTTCTGGAAAAGACCGTGCTAAATATCCTAAATTGTTTATTCTAATTCTAACTTTTCCAAAATTTTCTTTTAAAATTTGGTTTAGATAGTATACCAGTACATCACTCCCTGCACTCAAAGAAGACTGTCCTAAATTTTCATCGATTTCTATTTCTCTTTTTAATGCAGCAGCAGCCTTATCTACAATTAACTCTACTTTAGGTTTATTGTTTTCATAAACTGGTTTATTGTTTTCATAAAGATAACTTCTAATTCCCTCTGAAACTACAAAGAAAGCTCGTCCTTTTCGAGAATAGACATCTTCAATATCTTTTAAAAAATATTCTAAATTGAAATTTATTTCTGGACCATAAATTAAATCAGGCCCTGAAGCTGAATCTCTTAAAAGAGTAGAAGAATAAGCCAAAAATCCAGAATCTCTCCCCATTATAACCATTCCATAAATTCCTCCACTCGAGCGATTTTCCTGGTCAATTCCATAAGATGCTTTTGCAATTAATCTCGCAGCACTACCAAAGCCTGGCGTGTGATCAGTCACTAACACATCATTATCAATAGTTTTTGGAATATGAAAAACAACTAATTCATAATTTATTTGTTTAGCTGCAAGCTTAATTTGTTTTCCAATAATACCAGTGCTGTCCCCACCAATAACAAAAAAATAGTTTATTCCTAATTTTTTTAATGATTCTAAGATAACAAATGCGCTCTGATCATTTACATTGAATTTTGAAGTACCTAAATAAGAACCAGGGCTTTTTCTTATTCCATCTAATTTTGAATCAGAAAATAAATCTAGTCGAAAAAAATCGTTTTTTAAAACTCCGTTTATTCCAAACCTAGGCCCTAGTATTATAAAGTCATGCTTTTTTAGCTCGTTTACTGCACCCACTAAACTTCTATTGATAACTGCAGTTGGACCACCAAATTGAGCAACAACTGCTCTTTTCTTAGAAAAAGAAGAACACATAATATAATTTAGGTAAAAAAAATTTTTAAATATTGAGAAAAATGTCTAAGATTAAGTTGTTGACTATCTTGAGCTTTTTTCAAAAGAATTGTAGGAAACTATATTAAAAGATATGTGATATTTAAAACGTATGACTGTAAAATCTCTTAGAAAATTCGTATAATCTACATTATCTTGTAAAAACTTTGGATCAAAATCAACTATTGATTCTCTAATTCTATCAAAGGAAAAATTCGAAGGCAAATCATCTGAGGAATAGGCAACTTTGTTTGATATAATCTCATATGCAAATCTATCAAAGTTTTTAGTAACATAAACTACAAGCCCTTTCTCATTTACATTATATTTAGATAAAAGCCGAACAATATCTTTATAAGCTTGATAGTCTGCACCTAAATCAATATGAGCAAGAGCAACTATTTTATTTATTGGACAATAAACAACAATACCCCTACAAGAACTTACAGTAAAAGTTGAAAGATACCTTACTGGATCGTTGCCAAAGAGAATAGCCGTCTGGCCTTGGAAGGGAACAACATGACCAAAAATTGGTTCTAACTTTCTACCTAAAATATTTTTTTCTTCTTCTGTTAGCTGAGGATAGAAGCGGATAACTAAAAAGTCATTATTAGTATAGATGTGGAAAAAAATTTTTTCTCTCCTAAATTTTTCTGCAATATAATCTAAATCCTTTAAAATATCTGGATAAAGTTCATACTTGCGTTTGTGAAAATAAATCTTAACAAATTTTTTATCTAGTGATTGAGATATGGAAATAGCCTTTGACTTTAAATCTTCCTCTGAAAGATAATAAGGAATACGATTATATTCTGGAACAAATTCAACCTTATATTTTTTAGATAGAAAATCAAAAATTTCCTTTTCTATGGAAAATGAAAATTGTGGTTCTAAATTAAGTGACTTTCTACTAATATTTTCAACTAAGATGACTTTAAAGAAAGAATCGAGAGAAGATAATGTTTTGTGTCTAGAGTATTGGTTAAAAAATTTTGGATCTATATTTTTTTCTTTCATATCAATCACTTTATGTTATTATTTATTTTGTTATTATTTATAGTATAATATGTATTTTTGTCTTTTTAAATCTCTCGTTTAGTTTAAAGAAGCAATAGCCCCCGGTGGGGTTTGAACCCACGACCTCTCGCTTACAAGGCGAGCGCTCTACCACTGAGCTACGAGGGCTTGTATTTTTAAATTATTAGCAATAAAATATAAGTATCACACAAATTTAAAATACTTCATAGGTGTTTGGATGGGAAAATTTCCAGAAGCTGATGCAATTCTTGCTAACATTGTAATTTGCAAAAAATGTAAAGCAAGGAATAAAAAAGGAGTTGAAAAATGTCGCAAATGTGGCTCGAAGTTTTTAAGGCCTAAACGAAGAGAATTGAGAACAAAGAAGTGAAATTGTCTGTTGGATTTCTTATTTTTATTTTTTTAATTCGTTTAATTCTTTTTTGTTTGTTAAAAAATAATTTAACTTCGATTTTATTTTCAGCAATAGTTTTTAGATTTAAAAGAAAACTTTGATAGTTGCAAACGATTTAGAATTATTAGAAGAGCTGCGCATAACTAAAATTTTTACTAATTAAAAGATAGAAAAGGTACAAAAATTTTGTCAACAAAACTGAAGGCTATTGTTTTTTATCCAATATAAAAATTACCTTTGCAAGAGATTATTTATATATGGCTAGAGATTGATAATTAAAAAAATTAGGCCTTAGGATAATAAAGCTAACAAAAAAAGCATTTTCTTTTTTATACTATTTAAAGTAGAACTTATAAAAAACTTATAAAATAGAGCTAAAATTTTGGAACTTTTTTGAAAACTTAGATATAAAATTTCTAAGATTTTTTGATTTTCCATCCAAGAAAATATGGTTTATAAAAAAGTTTATGTCTTTGCCCTAAAAATATGAAAGTTAAACCGAAAATAAAAAATGAATTAAGAGCCTAAAATAAATATAAAACTAATAAGCTACTAATTTTTAAGTTCTTTTTTAAATATTTTATTATGGAGGGGTAGCAAAGCCTGGTCAAATGCGCAGGACTTAGGATCCTGTCCCGAAGGGGTTCGTGGGTTCAAATCCCACCCCCTCCATAAATCACAGAAATAAAAAAATAAAATTGAAAAATATAAACAAAAAGATTATAAATTATAAATATATTTGAGATAATGGGAAGAAAAATGGAAAACCTACGGATCTTTTTGCTATTTAGTATAATTGTAAGTATTTTATTTTTTGCTGGCTGTGTTGCAGATAAAGCCCCACCTGGTCCAAAAGTAGAAATAAAAAATTTAGAAGAATTGGAAAACAAAAAGTTAGAGCAAAAAAATCTTGAGCAGTATCAAGAAAACAAAACTGAGCCTGCAGCAGTTGTAGATGAATGCAAACAACATAAAAATGTTTTGGAGCAAGACGAATGCTATTTAAAACAAGCTTTAGAAAAAAATGATCAGAAAATTTGTAAAAAAATATATTCTATAGAAAATTTAGACAAATGCTTAGTTAATTTTGCAAATCAAAATCCAAAAATATGTTCTGAGCTGAACTCTCCAATATTGAGAGAAAAATGTTTTGAAGAAGCAGCATATAGAACAAATGATACAAATTATTGTCTGAAACTTCAAGATGAGAAAAAACTAAAATGTCTTAAAGATTTATCCCCTCCCTGCACTTTTGAAAAGGATGAGTTTAGTACAAATCTTTGTTATGCAAAATTATATAATGATTTAAAATATTGCAAAAACGATGATAATTGTATTTTAAAATATGCTATAGAAAAAAATAGTGCTCAAGCTTGTGAGAAAATAGATGAACAACAACTTGCTATAAAATCAGCCTGCTATGCTTTAACAAAAGGAGAGTTACAAGAATGTAAAAAAGCAAACCTAACTGCGATTATAGATAGATGTTATGAAATTGTTGCCTACTCTAAATCCGATAAAAATATCTGTCTTTATATTACTCCTGGAACAGTCTACTCCGACAATTGTATAAAGAAATTTGCAATAGAAACAAAGGATTTTGGATTTTGTTCTAGAACAGAACCTGAAATAAATAGAGATAGATGTTATAGAGATTATTCCATAGCTAGGGGGGAGTGGAATGTTTGTGAAAAAATTTATAGTAGTTTAATAAAGTTAGAATGTTATTATAAAACAGCTTTAGAAAATATGGATTTAGATGCATGTAATCAGCTAAATTATCAAGCAAGAATGAATTGCTTAAATAATGTTTTGAATTCCAACAAAACATTACCTAATTTAGAAATATGTAGTAAAATAAGAGGTGACGATAGAGAAAATTGGATGGATAAGTGTTATTTAAAATATGCCTTAGAGCAGAAAGATATAGCTGCATGTAATTATATAAAAGAAAGAACAAAAAATAAAGAGTGTGTAGATGCTCTTTCTTAAATTTAAAAAGTAAGAATGGTTTTTAAATTTAATTATTATTATACTAATAAAGTTGATTAAAAATAATCTGGCGAGCAGACAAGGAGGGATAGGTTATGAAAATAGAACAAAAAAATACCAAACAGTCTATAATTTCAGAAGAATTACAAAAAGACTTAAATCTTAATCCTTTAGTTGAAACAACTACTCAAAAATTTATAATAAATCCTACTTTATATTCTGATTTTGTTTATGAGTTTAGAAAAACACGACAAGAGCTTGAAAAATCTGCAGAAAGGATAATTAGGCTTGCAAAAATAGGAATGTTAATAAATAAAGTTCGTTTTGGTAAGTTACCTACTAATAACCAAAAAAAATAAAATTAGAAATTAAATTATTAAATTTAGCTATACAATTTATAAAATTTGAAAAAAATATATAAATATAAGCCTCAGTAGCTCAGTCGGTAGAGCGGCCGGCTGTTAACCGGCAGGTCAGCGGTTCGAGC